>JAEZZE010000428.1 GCA_023418755.1 Bacillota bacterium
GACAAGTGCTGGCCGGTTCCGCGGAAGCCGCCGTGCTCGCCCTCCTGCTCGCCGGGGCAATCCGGTTTGGCCGCAAGGCGCTGTCCCCGGCCTGGAGCTACGCTCTTTGGTTCCTGCTCCTCGCCAAGCTGCTGATCCCGCTGTTGCCCGGCGATATCGGAAGCCAGCTGCGGTGGATCCCCTTGGCCGAATCGGTTGAAGTCCGCCTGCCGGCTTTCGGGATCGTTGAACCGTCCGGCGTGGGCGAAGCCGGTATCCCGGAAGCAAGGAAGGGAGCTTCGGCGGGCCTGGGCTTACGGCCGGGAGAAGAGGAAGCGGCTGGAGCGGAGCCAGGGGCCGCCGGTTGGGCGTCTTACGGCTCCGCAGCCCGAATAGCGGCGCTGGCCTGGTTGTCCGGCATCGTCTTGGCTCTGTTATTCCCGTTGTGCGGCCATCTGAGATTGGTTCGATCCCTTAGGCGGGAAGCCGGCTTCGCCGTCCCGCGCGAGCTGGAGGAGTTGTTCCAGCGGATCTGCGCGGACAGCGGCATTCGTTCCCGCATCGAGCTCCGCCTGACGAGTCTTGTGCCCGAACCGACCCTGTTCGGCATCCGCTCTCCGGTCGTGCTCGTCCCCCGGGATTTGGCCGGCCGTCTGAACGAAGTCGAATGGGAGTGCATCTTCAGGCACGAACTGGCCCACTGGAAGCGCCAAGATATTCCGGTCAACCTTCTCGCTTATTTGCTGGCGTCCGCGCATTGGTTCAACCCGCTGGCGTGGTACGGCCTGAAGAAAATGCGCATCGCCCAGGAATGCGCCTGCGACGCGAACGTGCTTAAAGCCTCGGGGCTTCAGGCCGCGTACGCGGCCTGCATGGTCAAGCTGCTGGAGATCGGCGCCGTCCGGCAAACGGCGCTATCGGGAGTCGGTTTCTTCGGGAGCAAAAAACTGATCTATAGGAGAATCGTGATGATCCGAGACTACAAACCCGCCCGCAGAAGAAACTTTTATCTCGGGGCGGCCCTCTTCCTCTTGGCGGGAGCTTTCATGCTGCCTTCCGCCCTCGCGGCGGACGGCAACGAGCCAAGGACAAAGCCGCAGCCCGTTCAGGCCGCCGGCCCGAACGACAACGGCCAAAAAGAAGACGGCGTAAACGATATCGAATTATTTCTCAGGGTACCCGAAAAGGCTAAAATCAGCTCGCGCTACGGCTATCGCGTCCACCCGGTCACGTCCGAAAAGACGCTGCACGACGGCATCGACGTCGTCGGCAAAGCCGGAACGGATATTTACGCCGCGGGAGCGGGCAAGGTCGTTCTGGCCGAGTACGACGCCCTCAAAGGCCTGACGGTCACGATCGAGCATTCCGACGCGTGGAGCACGGAATACCGGCACCTGGAGCAGCTTGAGGTGGAAGCCGGCGACGAGGTGAAACCGGGAGAGAAGATCGGCCTTATGGGCAGCACGGGGCAATCCACCGGCCCGCATCTGCATTACTCGGTGCTCAAGCAAGGCGAGTACGTCGACCCCTTGACCGTTACCCGTATGGGAAGCCAAGCGAAATCATAAAGAAAAGGAGCGGCCCGCCTTCACGGCGCCGCTCCTTCTCTCGTTTCCATTCGCGTCAGGCCCTGGGTCGGCCCGCGCTTCTTCTCCGTGCTGATCCAGAGGAGCCCCGCCGCCATGGAGACGGCTCCGACGATCTGCCAGCCCGAGATCGACTCGTCGAAGAACAGCAGCCCGGCGACGACGGCCGTCGCGGGCACGACGTAGCGGAAGAAGTTCGAACGCGCCGCGCCGATCTTGAACATGCTGGCGTTCCACACGACGAACGCGACGACGGTGCACGCGATGACGTTATAGCCGATCGCCGCGTAATGCCCCGCTTCAAGACCGCTCCAGTCCACTTTCCCCCAGCTTCCGAGCGTGAACGGGATCATGAACAGGCTTCCGAACATAATCATCCACGCGCTTACGCGCAACGAGGAGTAGCGCTTCATCAGAGACATGCAGCTGAGATTGTACAGCGCGCCGAGGATGCTGACTCCGAAGGCCAGCATATTTCCGATCATATGGTCCGACGACAGATCGAAGCCTTCCTCCCCGCCCAGAATGATGAAGGTGACCCCGACGATGGCCGCGGTTCCTCCGACCGCGAGGCGTCGGGTAAAGCTCTCCTTCACGAACAGCGGCGCGAACAAGGCGGCGAAGATCGGCCACGGAGCGACGTTCAGCAGGGAAGCGTTCGCCAGCGTCGTGTACTTGATCGAATACATGACGGCGATCTCCAGTCCGGTAACCCCGACCAGGCCGATCGCCGCGAGCTGAAGCACGGCCTTCAACGGCAGGCCGACGCCGCCTTCCTTCCATTTCAGCAAGAGGAAGAAGAACGGAACGGCCAAGCCGAACCGCAGAAAAGCAAAAAGCGCCGGATCGAAGGTCTCCATCGCGTGCCGGGAAACTCCGAAATTCGCTCCCCATACCGCGGCGACCGCCACGAGTCCGGCATAAAATATCCATTTTACGTCCATCTGAGTTGTATCGTCTCCGTTCTTCCGCCAGCGCGTCATGAATGCGACGGAAAGGCGGCCGACAGCGCCGCCTTCCTCATTCCGCATCGATTGTACCACATTCGCGGCCCGAACGGATCAGTCCAATTCGAAATCGGCCAACCCGAGCGGCAGCGGATCGGGGGTATCGCACGTGCTCTTCATGGCGTAATGCGCGCCTTGCTCGGACGCGTCATGGAAACCGTGCATCGCCTCCAGCACGTGGAAGGCCAGCTCGCCGCTCGCGCGATGCCTGCGTCCCGTCTGAATCGCCCGGGCCATGTCCGCGGCACCTACTCCCCGCGCGTTCTCGGCTTTGCCGTGCGTAAGCGGAAGATCCGACCACATCTTGGAGCCCGCGCGCCAGATGCTGACCGTGCCCCCGAAATTGTTCGGATCCGGCACGAGCAGCGTGCCTCCGCTTCCGTACACCTCGATGCGCGGCAGCGTGGAGCCCCCCTTCGTATCGAAGCTCGTCAGCAGCGTGCCGATCGGTCCCTCCGCGAAGTCCATAATGCCGGCAACGTGCGTCGGCACTTCCACCTTCACCTTCTGGCCGAACTTCGGCTGGCTCGTAATCGTTCTCTCCGGGTAAGAGATGCGCGCCGAACCGGTGACCCGCGAGATCGGTCCCAGCATCGCGATCAAGGCGGTCAAGTAGTACGGCCCCATGTCGAACATCGGTCCGCCGCCCTTTTGATAATAGAATTCCGGAGCGGGGTGCCAGCTCTCGTGCCCGCCGCTCGTCATGAACGCCGTGGCTCCGATCGGCGTGCCGATCCAACCGTCCCGGATCAGCTTGATCGCCGTCTGGATTCCGCCCCCGAGGAACGTATCTGGCGCGCTGCCGACGAGCAGACCCTTGCGCGCGGCCAACTCCAGCACTTTCCGCCCTTCTTCCCGGGTCGCCGCCAGCGGCTTCTCCACGTAGACGTCCTTGCCCGCCTCAAGCGCCTGCAGGCAGACCGTCGCGTGGGCAAGCGGAATCGTCAGATTGATCACCATTTGAA
>JAEZZE010000466.1 GCA_023418755.1 Bacillota bacterium
CTATATGCCCGTTCATACCGTCTCGTTCGAAACGTACCGGATCGGCACGAAAACGGCGACGAAGGTCGGTCTCGTGTTCGATTCGGAGAAGATCGGCGGCGATTTGCTGGCGGACATTCGCGGTCGGCTCGAGAAGCTTGGAGATCGAATCGAGGAGCTGATCAGCTCCTCTCAGCTGGAGGAGTTGATCTCCGACGCTCCCTTCAGTCTGTTCCCTCTCACGATCTACACCGGACGGCCGGATTTCGTCGTGTCCTGCGTGCTTAGGGGGCGTTTCGCGATCGTCATCGACGGAGTTCCCGGAGCGATGATCGCCCCGGTCTCGCTGCCCATTCTGCTCAAAACTCCGGAGGATGCCCATTTCAACTTTCTCTCCGCATCCTTCGGACAAATGTTGCGCTTGTTCAGCCTGCTCATCGCCATTTTCCTGCCCGGATTTTATATCGCGCTCACGGGCTACCACCAGGACCAAATTCCGTTTCCGCTGCTGGCCACCATCGTGACGACGAGATTCGGCATCCCGCTCAGCACCCCGATGGAGATGGTGCTCGTGCTCACGCTGCTCGAAATGTTCAAAGAAGCGGGGTACCGGATGCCGGCGATGATCGGTCAGACGCTGACGGTCGTCGGCGGCATCATCATCGGAGACGCCGCCATACGCGCCGGGTTGATCTCTCCCACGATGGTCGTCATCGCCGCCATCTCGATCGTGGCAGGCTCCACGCTCATCAGCCAGACGCTTAGCGGCACCGTCAGCATTTTGCGCTATTCCTCGGTTTTTATCAGCGCGGCCTTGGGCGCGTACGGTTTCATGCTGTCGGTCCTTGTCCTGCTCGTCTACATGACGAGTCTGACTTCGTTCGGAGTTTCCTTTCTCTCCCCCTTGTCTCCGATCTCGGCCAAGGATGTCGGCAGAGCCTTGCTCGCGTACCCGCGCAAGATGGGCGTTTTCGTCCCCGGATATTTAAAAAAGCGATCTTAAAGGAATGAGCCGATTTGTCGAAACCGCTGAAACTCGGCTTGCTGCTGCCGGCCGTTCTTCTCGCCGCCGCCGCGATCTCCGGTTGCTGGGACTACAAAAACATCGACAGGATGAATTATTTGACGTCGATGAGCGTCGATCACGAGAACGGACAATTCATCGTTTATATCCAGTCCTCCCAGTTTTCCGGGATCGCGAAACGGGAAGGGGCGTCGGTCGAATCCAGGCAGAAGGACGTCGTCGGAATCGGCAAGGGCAAATCGATCGCCGACGCGATTTTCAGAGTCTATCGGTCCGAGCAAATCCCGATCTACTGGGGGCACGTCAAGGCGATGATCTTTACGAAACGGGCGCTGCGCAACATCGGCATCGTCGACCTGACCGACCTCGTCAACCGCTACCGGGAAATCCGCTACAATCTATGGGTGTTCGGCACCGAGGAACCGATCGAGAAACTGCTGAACGCTCTGCCCTATTACAACCGTTCTTTATACGAATCGCTGCTGATGAAGCCCGACGAAACGTACAAGCAGTTTTCGTCGATCCAACCTGTCTACTTGTACCGCTTTCTGTCCGACACCTACGAAAAAGGAAAAACCGCCATGCTGCCCAAGCTCGCGCTCGAGCATTCGGAATGGCTGGAGGGCGGCAAGAAGGTCATCTTGCTGACGGTTAACGGGGCTTTTTTCTTCAAGGGAACCGACTACTTGGGCGAACTGAGCACGGATCAGCTTCAGGGAAAGCGGTACCTGGACAAGAAAATGTTCCGGGTACCGCTTACGATCGAATATGGAGATCAGCCCGCCGTAACCTTCGTCGTTCGCAAGAAGGATTTCAAGGTTCGTTACGCGATCCGGGACGGCCGTCTTCGATTCTCCGTCGACATTCGGGTCAAAGCCTTCATCGACGAAATGCTGGAAAATATCGGCGAATCGAAAATGAAGCAAATGCTGGAACAAAAGATCGCGCAATACGTAGAGATGACCTACGACACGGGCAAAAACATTCGATCGGACGTTTTGAACTTGGGCTACCCGGTATTCAAATACCATTACTCGGACTGGAAAACCTATTTGCGCGAAGACGGCTTTATGAACTCCGAGCTCGATTCGGTCCGCGTCCAAGCGATCATCGTGCATTCCGGCAAATATAAAGGCCGGATCGCCAATTTATAGCGGAAGCAGCTCGACCTCGTCTCGCGTCTCCAGCTCGCGCATCATATTCTCCCATTCCGTCGGTTTGTTCGGCAACGCCGAATAATATTGACGGAGGAATCGGACGATCAGGGCCGAGGGCAGCGCGCGCCGAGTCTCATCCTGCGGGAAAAAACCGAGATCGAGCTCGTCGACCGCTTTGCCTTCGTGATCCCACGACGGATGAACGTAGGCCAGATCTAGCTTCCGATAACCGATATGGGACAGCACCTCGCGTCTTACGGCCGGATGCATCGGCAATACGTTGCCGAACTTCAAGGAGGAAACCGAATGCGGACGGTAGATTTCGGCGAACATGCCGAGAGATTCCGTGCCGCTCTCCCTTTGCAGCCTCTCCACGTCCTTCGAGCGTTGCACGTAGAGGAAACGGCCGATGCCGAGTCCCGCCGTTCCGATAATCGTAAAGTCGGTCATCGCCACCCGAAGTTCCGGATAGTAACGATACTCCGTAGCGCCCACGACGGCGCCTTCGTGAACCGCGACGTACACGTGAATGTCCGGGTCCTCGATCGGCTCCTTCCAAAGCTCGAACGCAAGCACTTCCTCGGGCGGAAAAATCGAGCTCATCAAGCGGTGCATGTCCGCAAATTTCGGATCTTCGATTGAACGAACGCGTATATATTCCATATTATCTCTCCATCATAAAAGGATTTCGCCATTCCATTAACGCCGCGTAATTCAACGATTGTTCGTCCTCCAGGTAATCTGCGGCGATTCCGGCCGGCAACCGGCCGCAGCGCAGCATGAACGTAAGGACCGGATCGCGCAATTCCCCTTCGCATACTCTTCGGACATATTCTTCGGGCGACAGCTTGTCCGAATGCGCTTTGTATCCGGGCATGCGTCCCCCTCCGAGCAAGCGTCGGCAACCCAGATGAACGACCGTCTCGTACATGGATTGCATCAGCCATTTTCCCAAACCCAATTTGCGATATCGCGGGTCGACGCACAGGTCGACGACATAGACCGTGTCGCCGCCGGGCTCATGATTGCGTATGTAGCCGTTATCCGTCATCGATGCCCAATCGTGGGACTCCGGTACCGTCGCCCGCAATGTCGTCATCGACCCTACGATCGCGCCATCCGCTTCGGCGCATAACGCGCCTTCGGGAAATCGGGAAACGTGTTCCGTCAGCTGGTCTTCGTTCCACCACAGCTCGGACGGAAAAGGCGGCGGAAAGCACCGCTCCTGCAAGGCGATCAAGTTCGCGAAGTCCCCCCTTCCGTAATTGCGGATCGTCAGCGGCAGCATGCGGCTCTCGTCGGGTATTTTCAACTGTTTGTACACGTTTTCACCTCCACCTGCCGATCAAAGCAAAATACCCCGAACCCTCTTCTTATAGTATAGGAAGGCAGTGACGGGGAGCAAGCCATTTTCAGGTTATCTCTAGCGTTTCCCGGCGTTGCGCGAAAAAAAACTACGGCCGACAAATTGACCCTCATTAACTCGTTAGGTCCTCTTGGGGAATGCATGTAAGGAATGTAACGAAATAGCGATAAGCCTTTCGTCAACTCCGATCAGGCATCTAAATCGATCGAAGCGTCCAGGTTAACGGTCCGCCAGAACGTTAGTGGCGGTCGGCCGCTCGATTTTGCTCGAATAACGGTCCGCCAGAACGTTAGTGGCGTCGGCCGCTCGATTTCGCCCGATTAACGGTCCGCCAGAACGTTAGTAGCATTCATCCGCTCGATTTTGCTAGATTAACGGTCTGCCAGACCGTTAGTGGCGGTCGGCCGTTCGTTTTCGCTCGATTAACGGTCCGCCAGACCGTTAGTAGCATTCAGCCGCTCGATTTTGCCCGATTAACGGTCTGCCGGACCGTTAATAGCAATCATCCGCTCGATTTCGCTCGATTAACGGTCTGCCGGACCGTTAATAGCAATCATCAGCTCGATTTTGCCCGATTAACGGTCTGCCAGACCGTTAGTGGCATTCAGCCCCTCGATTTCACTCGGTTAACGGTCTGTCAGGCCATAAAGAGATCAATTCGAGCGGCTTTACATGATCTTTTGTGTTTTGGCAATTCGTCATGAAAAACCCTATCCATAGGTTGTCTGCTCCTGTCTTTGAATGCGTCAGTCATCGAAAAAAAGCCATGAGAAAATTCTCATGGTTTTCTAAGAATGCGATTCAAACCGTTCGGATGCCCGTTTATCCCCTCTCCTTGGAAAACCTTAGGGGAACCGGGCTCTGCTATACTCATCTCGGGAGCAAGAAATTCGGATACATTGGAGGAATCAGCATGAACTTGAAACAAACCTTCATCCGCAAAGCGGTCGGCATCAGCCTGTGCGCGGCCATCGGATTTGCCGGTCTCGCGATCGGACAAGCCCCGCATGCGTCAGCCGCGACGAAAGCGGACAAAATCATATCGCTCGGCCAAAAATATCTCGGCGTGAAATATCGCTTCGGAGCGCCGTCCGGATCGACTTCCGCCTTCGACTGTTCCAGCTTTACGCAGTACATCTACGGCAAATACGGAATCAAGCTTCCGCGCGTGTCGAGCTCTCAAGCAACCAAGGGCTATAAAGTGGCAAAGAGCAATCTGAAGCGCGGAGATCTCGTTTTCTTCACAACGTCGCGTACGGGCAAGAAAATCGGCCACGTGGGCGTATACGTGGGCAACAACAAAATGCTGCACACTTACGGTAAACCGGGAGTGACCTACTCCTCCCTGAATTCGAGCCACTGGAAGAAAACCTACGTTACCGCGCGCCGCGTTCTCTAATCTTTCTTAATCTATTTACTAGACGCTAAGACGCGACGCAAGGTTGCGCTTAATTGCCGATCGCTAGCTGGAAATGATCGGAATCCGGCCCGTGGGGCTGTCCCGTAATACGAAAGGCAGCTTGGATCATCGATTCGAACTCGAAGATCCAAGCTGCCTGAATAACGGGGCAGCCCCTATTTCCGTTTAAACTTTGCGCGGAAGCAGAATCGAAATCGTCGTGCCGTTCCCCGGCTTGCTGTATACTTCTACGCTGCCCTCGTGGACGTCGATGATTTTTTTGGCGATCGACAGTCCGAGACCGCTTCCTCCCGTCGAACGGTGGCGGGCTTCGTCCACCCGGTAAAACCGTTGAAACATGTTCGGGATCTCGCTCTCGGGTACGCCGATGCCGTAATCGGTCACTTCCAGCTTGATGCCGTTCTTCAGATTGCGGATGCGAACGTCGATTGGCTCCTTACTGTATTTCAGCCCGTTATCGATAAGAATGAGCAGCAGTTGCCTGATCTTCTCCTTGTCGCCCCGCATGTAGACGAAATGTTGATCCGAGTGCACGCGAATGGTGCGCTCGAACGTCTTGCCCAGCACTTCGGACAGCTCCCTGACGACGCTGACGACGTCGAAACGCGAAACGTTCAGCCAGTTGTCCTGCTCCGCCTCGGCCAGAGTCAGCATCGACCGAATCAGATTTTGCAAACGTTCGGTCTCTTTGGCGATTGCCTCGATCGCTTCGTCCCGGATCGCGGCGTTATCCCTGCCCCAGCGCTTCATCATGTCCGCATAACTGGAAATGACCGTAAGCGGCGTCTTCAGCTCATGGGAGGCGTCCGCGACGAAGTGCTTCTGGCTCTCGATCGTCCGGTCCAGACGGTCGATCATCTGGTTAAACGCCCGGACCATCTGCTGAAGCTCGACCGATTCTTCCCTCCCGTTCAACCTGACGCGATAGAGCTTGCCGCTCCGATCGATTTCCCGCATCGTCTGAACCATCTGTCCGATCGGCCCCGTCAATCGGGACGTGAACCAATACGTACCGAAAATGGCGAATACGATCGCCCCGATGCTCGTAACGGTCAGGGCGCCGACCAGGATCTGCAGATAGCTATCCAGCACCGTTAGCCTGCGGGCCGCCTCCACCGTGCCCACCATACGACCCTGGTCGAATATCGGCTTCGACAGAAACAGCACGCGCTGGCCGTTGATTTGCATCGTGTCGGAATAGTTGTACACCTGAGACTGCGAGGGGATCGAGAGCAACTCCTCGTCCGTACCGACCTTGTTGACGACCTGCTCGCCGACGATGATTCTCATCATCTCGTTATAATTGTACATATCGCTGAGCAGCTTGGGCTCGTCGAGCCCTTGCATGCCGCGCTTGCGCAAGGATTCGATGATCAAATCGGCCTTGTTGGTCAGCAACTGCTGCTCCCCTCGCGTCGTTACCCGAATCACGAAGAAATACACGAAGATATTGTAAAGAATCAAAATAAAAATCAACCAGAAAACCGTGAATAAAGTAAATCTGGATCTGAGGGTCATGCATCGGGCTCCTTCAGCATATATCCGACTCCGCGAACCGTGTGCAGCAGCTTGTGCCGGTATCCCTTATCCATCTTCTGCCGCAGGTACCGAATGTAGACGTCGACGACATTCGTGTCGCCGATATATTCGTAGCCCCACACGTCGGACAAAATTTCGTCCCGCGTCTTCTCCTCGTTCTTGTTCCGAGCCAAGTAAAGCAGAAGCTCGAATTCGCGGGGAGTAAGGTCGATCGAGTGGTCCTTCCGGTACACCTTGCGCGTCAACAGCTCGATCGTCAAATCGCCGATCTTGAGCACGTCCTCGCTCTCGCCTTCCCTCGACGCTTTAAAGATCCGCAGCAGGTTCCGGACCCTTGCCAGCAACTCCTCCATGGCGAACGGTTTCGTAATGTAATCGTTCGCGCCGTGCTCGAAGCCGCTCACCTTATCGGGAACCGTATCTCTGGCCGTCAGCAGAATAACCGGGACGGCGGCGTCGTTCTGGCGCAAACGGCGCAGCACTTCGATTCCGTTCAGCTCGGGCAGCATGACGTCCAGCAGCACGAGGTCCCATTCCCCGGACACGGCCATCTCCAAACCTTTGCGTCCATCGGCCGCCCTTCCGACGCCGTAGCCTTCGTGCTCCAGCTCAAGCTGCAGAATTCTCGCGATCGAATCCTCGTCTTCGATAATCAATATATTTTCATTTTTCATCATGGTCACCTCGCGTTTTCCCTCCTCTATTGTACCACGCCTGTCAAAGCGAATAAAAATCGGTCGCTTAGTCGCGACTAAAGCGTTGGGCCGCAATGGCCGGCAAGCGGCGGAACGCCCGCTCCATCGTATGGACTGTCCGGTCGTCCCTCGGGAATCCTTCCCCCCGCCAAAGCGCGTTCAGCATAACGTCGGACGAAAGCTCCGGCAAATGCGCCTCCGGATCTTCCGGGAACAGGGACAGCCAGCTTCGGCGGTCGCGAAAAGGCTGATCCCGATTGGCGACCCACACGCTGCGGATCGCCCTGCGTTCGGCTTGCACGTGCAGTTCGGCGCAGGCCGCTTGCCTGCGGGGAGACCACTTGGCCGGATAGCAGTCGGCCACCGCCACGATGACATCCGCGGTTCGCAGCACGAAGTCCGTTATCTCGGGGTGTTCCCAGCGGCTGGAGACGTCCAGCAGCGCAAGCGGCACGCCGAGCCGTCTGATCCACTTGGCCAACTCCTTGCCCGGAACGCGGTTCACGGCCGTCTCCTCCCCCGGGTGCAGCGGGTAATACGCAGCCGGACCTTCGCGCCATGCGGGAGCGGCCATCTGCCTCCCGTCCGCCCGGACGAATACGGCGCTCCTCGGCATCCTTCTCTCGCCGTTCAGCAGCGCGTACAGCTCCGCCTCGCCGCCGGGGCATTCGACCAGCGCATGCGCCTTGCCCTGGCGCCCGAGCGTAGCGGACAGAGCCAGCGCGGCGAACGTCGCTCCCGCTCCGGGGTAGGCGGACACGATCGCGACGACCCGCGTATCGGAGCGGTTCTGTTCCGCCGCGTCCGAAGGAGAAGTAGGGAAGCCATCCGCCCCGACGATGTCCAGCTTGATCCGGTGCAGTTCCTCCAGCAGCTCGTCCGCGGAGCGCGGACGATTCGCCGGATCGCCAGCCAGCAGGCGGCCGAGCAGATGGGCAAAATCGACGGGTACGTCCTCCTGCAGCGCATGCGCTATCGTGCCGCGGTGACGCATGGCGAAGCTGCCGCCGGACAGAAGAAAAAAAGCCAGCGCCCCGAGCCCGTACAGATCGGTGCGCTCGTCGGACTGTTCGCCGCGCAGCTGCTCCGGCGCGGCGAAGCCCGGAGTGCCGAGCTGCAGCGTATCGCTCGTCTTGTGCTCCCGGTAGCGCCGGGCGATGCCGAAGTCGACCAGAACCGCCTTGTCTCCATGGGCCAGAAGCACGTTTGCGGGTTTCAGGTCGCGGAAGACAACGGCGGGAGTCTGCGCGTGCAAGTACGTCAAAACGTTCGTCAAGTCGATCAGCACGTCGAGCACGAACGGAAAGCCGAGCCTGAGCCCGTACCGCTCGAAGCGATCGGCCAGCGTATCGCCGGCAATGTAGTCCATGACGATGCAAGCGACGCCGTCCGCGTCAGGCGGGTAATAATCGACGATAGCCGGAAGATGGGGATGGTCCAGCTCGCTGAGCAGCTGCGCTTCGGGCAGGAACGATCGGCGCTCCTCGGGGAGCGGACGCGTCAGCTTAAGCGCCCTCTGCTTTCCCCCAAGCCGCGTATCCTCGGCCAAGTAGACCCGGCCCATGCCTCCTTTGCCGATCGGCATCGCGATCCGATAGCGTTCGCCGAATAGCCGTCCCGGCGCCAAGTCAAGACCGTGCAAGTGCGGATTGTCCACTCGTTTTGTCCTCTCCTCGTTCGTCCGCGCACAAGGTTAAACGCAAAAAACCGCATCTGGTTACGGAAGCTTGAACAAGTCGTTCAACTTTCCGTCCGGATGCGGGATGCTTTCCCGTTGCGGACCTTATTTTCTTTTCACCCATATTGTAACTTCTTCCCGGTTGTGAAACAACTGTTTCACCTGCCGCACGTCGAAATGGCGACCGTATTCCTCCGTCAGATCGTCGATGGTCTGCAGCGGCTTGCGATGCATCAGCTTCAGCGTGATGATGCCGGAGCCTCCGGCGGTTACGGACGAAGCCAGCTCGGAGACGATCCGGCACGTGTGGTAGGGGTCCCAGCTCATGTCGCAGACGAACAGATCGAACGTCCCCGGAGAGAACGAGACGTCGGCGGCATTACGGCGAATATGCCGCAAATTCGGATGCGTGGCGAGGGACTCGTCCATCTCGGCCGGGTCGACCGCGGTTACCTTAAGGCCGCGGTCGAGCAGCACGGACGTCCAGCCCCCCGGGGCGGCCCCGAGATCAAGCGCGTTCGAAAACCGGTCCAGCGGCAGGCCGAACGCTCTCTCCGCCTCCAGCAGCTTAAAGGCCGCCCGCGAGACGAGACTCTCGTCCTTGCGGAACCGAACCGCACCGCCGGGCCAATCGGACAAGTTATCGCGAGGTCTGGAGCAGCCCATAAACAGTTTCTTCTTCGACGCGTAAATCGAGAGGATCCAATCCGCCTCGCGGGCGACGACTTCCCCGCCGAGCCCGGCCACGACCGGAACGATCGCGTCTCGTCCTTCAGCCGAAGAGAACGGGAACGGACTATTCTGTTCCTTGCGTACCTGGATGGCCGTTTTCGCGCCTTTCAACCGTTCCCCCAACGCGGCGGCGAACGCCCTCATACCCTCTGCCGTCGCCTCCGGATCGTCCGTTGCTTCGAACTCGGCACCGACGGGAAACAGATGGCGCAGAAACACCGGTTCCCGGCGGCGCAATTCCTTCAGCGTACTCTCCGTCTCCTCCTCGGAGATCGCCAACAGGAACGTCTCGCCCGGAGCGAGTCCGGATACCTTGGAGCCGCGAATTCGGCGTCTCAGCTCCTCCATCGCGTAAGGGGCGAAGCCCGGATTGGCGGTGCAGACGAAGACGGTCATTCTCCGCTCTCCTTCCGGACTTCGATCCAGGGCCGATCGTGCGTCCAACGAACGTCGATCGGAAGATCGTAAGCCACCTTCAGCTTGTCCGGCGTCAGCACGTCCTTCTTCAGCCCGGAGGAGACGAACCGGCCTTCGGCCATAAGCGCAACGTTCGTAATGACCGGAATAATCTCTTCGATATGATGCGTGACGTACAGCAGCGTAACGTCTTTCCGCGCCAGCTCCGTCAGCGACTGCAAAAACTTCTCCCGCTCGTAAAGATCCAGTCCCGCGCACGGCTCGTCCAAAATCAGCAGGCGCGGAGACGCCATCATCGTGCGGGCAAGCAGCGCCTTCTTGCGCTCGCCTTGCGACAAAGTGCCGAAAGGCTGCTCCGCGTATTCGCCGAGCCCGACCCGCTCCAGCTCCTCGCAGGCTCTCGATTTCACTTCCTTCGGCACTTCCTCGTAGAAGCGGAGAAACGCGAACGCCCCGCTGGCTACGATCTCCCACAGCGGGTCTCCCAGTTCCATTTTCTCGATCAGCGCCGGACTGATATAGCCGATCTGCTTGCGTACCTCCCGCACGTCCACGGTTCCGTAGCGATTGCCGAGCACTTCGACGGCGCCGGAGCTCGGAAACTGGTATGCGGTCACGATCTCCAATATCGTCGATTTGCCGCAGCCGTTGCGCCCGAGAATCGCCCAATGCTCTCCGGGGTTAACCTTCAGGTCGACGCCGCGCAAAATGTCGCGCCCCTCGCGCCGGAATGTCAAGCCTTGCAGATGAATCATAAGTTCTCTCTCGCCTTCCTCAGCAGTTCCACCAGCTCCACGACGGAGGGGAAACGGTAATGTTTGCTCCATGAGCCGCTTTTGCTCTTTACGATCAGGCAAGGCACGCTTTCGATCTTGAGCAGTTGCGCCATCTCGGGTATCAGGTTCAGATTCGCCCTCGCTACGGGCGTCTCGGGCACGAGCTCCGTCGCCACGGCAAGCATGCGTCCCGCCGCCTGACAAGTGCCGCATAGAGGCGTGTGGACGAACAGGGCCAGCGGCACGGGCGAGAACGTCCATTCCCGCTTCCAGCTCTCCGGCTCCCATTCACGCATCTCGCCGCTCTCCCGCCGCTTCCCGCAGTACATGCGGAGGCATCGGGCCGTCGTGAATCTCGACGCCCGCCGGTCCCGCCGCCCGTAAATCCCTCACCATGTTGGCCCGTCCCAGCATGCTGGAGGAATGGACGTAAATGCGCTTCGGGTATTTGTCCGCGGCGATTAAGCCGTGAACGACCGCCAGCCCGTTCGGCTGGCTGAAGCCAAGCTCGTAATCGAGCGACAGGATATCGACTTCGCACTCCGACAGCAACAACAGGCACTCCTCCGCCGAGCGCGCCGCGACGAAGCCGCGCGGACAAGGCCGAACGTCATCCAAATATACGTTAATCATCCTTCTGCCTCCCCGGACCATCGCCTGACCAGTTCCATCTGCTGCCGATGCGTGCCGTCTGCGCCTGCAGGCGTTTCCATAATGAGCGGAACGGTTTTCAGCTCGGGGGTGCCGAGCAGCTCCGCGAATTGCTCCCGGCCGATCCAGCCTTCGCCGATCGGCGCGTGCCGGTCCATCCGGGAACCGGACGGATAACGCGAATCGTTTAGATGAATCGCCCGCACGTGCTCCCACAATCCCAAGCTCCCGGCCCGATCCGCGAAAGCCTTCCATTGTCCCGGCTTCCATTCTCCGCTGGCGAACAGATGGCAAGTATCGAGGCAGAAGCCGATTTTGTCGGGATGCTCGGCCAGCGAACGGATTTGCGCCAGTTCTTCCGGCGTCGTGCCCATCGGGCCGTGATCGCCGGCTTGGTTTTCCAGCAAAATCTGCGCGCTGCCCTGCCAGAGCGCCGTTACGCTATTGATCCATTGTATAACATTCCGGTAGCCTTGCAACCGGTCTTCTCCCTTGTAAGTTCCGAAATGGACGACAACGCCGATCGAGCCGCAGGCTTCCGCGATCTGCAGATCGTTCAGCGTGCAGAGCGCCATTCGGCGCGCCGCTTCTCCTTCGGACGCGGGATTGACGGGATACGGCCCGTGAGCGATCGATACGATGCCATGCTCCTTGCACCAGGCGGCGCATCTTTCGGCATCGCCTCGCTCGAACGCCTTGGGCTGCAGCGTTCTCGGGTTTTTCGGAAAGTATTGAAAGCAGTCTCCCCCGATCGCCTCCGCGACTACGGCGGCCGCGCGATAGCCGCCCCGCGTGCTGACATGGCTCCCGATCCTGCTCATTCAAGCCTCCCGCTGACAGTTCGGGCAGTAAAACATTTTGCGCCCTCCAAGCGTCTCCTGCCGGATCGGCGTTCCGCATTCGTTGCACGGTTCGTCAGGGCGGTCGTACACGAGGCAGCGCTCGTTGTAGCCTCCGGTCAGCCGGTCGTCCGGCGTCAGCGGATGCTCCATATAACCTCCCGCTTCCTTCGCGTCGGTAAGCACCTTATGCATGGCGCGGTACAGCCGTTCCGCTTCCTCATCGCTCAGCTTGTTCGCCGCGGCCGCCGGATGAAGCTTCGCTTCAAAGCAAATTTCATCGCTGTAACAGTTGCCGATTCCGGCGATGAAATGCTGGTCCGTCAACGCCGACTTCAGCTTGCTCCGCTTGGAGGCCAGCAGTTTTCGGAAAGCTTCGGGCGTCAGGCGCGGATCGAACGGCTCCGGTCCGAGCTCTTTCATTCTCTCGATGGCCGTTTTGGCCGATATCCGGTGCAGATAGCCAAGGCGCAGCCCCCCGAAGTAGAGCGATTCGCCGCCCTCGAACCCCAGGATGACTTGAAAATGGCTGTCCGGCTTCGGTCCCTTCTCCCCGAACGCCATCCAGCCGCCGAGCATTAAGTGCAGCAGCAGGCGATTTCCGTCGTCGAGATGGAAAAGCAGGTGCTTGCCTCTGCGCTCGACGAACAGAATCGTGCGTCCGGCAAGCGCCGCGGCGAAATCGTCCGCAGGCTCGTTGACCGTCGCCTCTCGATTCACGGTCGCCTCCGCGATTTTACGGCCGCCGACCAGCGGCGAAAGCTGGGTGCGGTAATGCTCCATTTCCGGGTATTCCGGCATGATGTCGACATCCTTTCTTTCCGCTTAGGTTGACGCCGGGCATGGCTCGCGTCTAGATTTTCTAAAGGTCCATTTGGCCGTACAGCAGCTCTTCCAACGCTTCCGGACCTGTGCAGACGACGTCCGGAAGCACGCCGGCTTCGGCGCAGCGCCGCTCCCAATTGTCCGCATCGCACAGTCCGGTCAGCACGAGAATCGACGGGCACCCCGCGACGCGTGCCGCGGCCAGATCGGTATACGGATTGTCTCCGATCACCCAGGTTTTTTCCGGAGAAGTACCGGAAATTCTCAACGAATATTCCATCAATATGCGCGACGGCTTGCCGATGACGATCGGCTCTGCGCCGGTTGCCGCCTGCAAAGAGGCGCCGATGCTGCCCGCTCCGGGCAGAAAACCGCCCTCCATGGGGAGCAGACGGTCGGGGTTCGTCTGCACGAACGCCGCGCCGCCGAGCAAAAGCTTGACCGCCTCGGCCAGACGGTCGTAAGTGAGCTGCCTGTCAAGCCCCTGCACGACTAAATCCGCAGGCTGGCCGGTGTCGGCCAAACTCAGGCCGGCGCTTAGAAGCGCCTCTCTAAGCCCTTTCTCGCCGATCGCGAATACGGCGGCTCCGGGATAATTCGCGCGCGCGTAATCGGCGGCGGCCATCGCGGAAGTCGCGATTGTCTCTTCCGGCGCTTCGATGCCCATCTCTCTTAGGTGTTCGGCCACTTCTCCTGGCGTACGCGTCGAATTGTTCGTCACGAACAAGCTTAGCATGCCCCGACTTCGCAAACCGGAGATGAGCTTCCCGGCCCCCGGCACCGGTTCGTGTCCGCGGTACAGCGTGCCGTCGAGATCGAACAGCAGCGCCTCTGGGGCAGGACGGTTCTCTATCGGGTTAAGTATTCGTATCAATGCCTGACGTCTTCCTTTCCCGCGACACCTTGTCCCTCAGTCTCGCTATTCTATGCTGCAATGCCGCTCTCTCTGCATCGCGCTTGGCCTTGTCATGGGCCAGAGCCCCGCGTCTGACGGCCAGCTCCAGCGCTCTTTCGGCATAAGTTAATGCCATTAATAATTTCTTGTCCCGATGCTCGTAGTGCATGGCCAATTCGACGTGCGCCTCCACCCTGGGCGCGGTTGCGCCTTCCGCCGCATCGGCGAACCTCCGCCACAGCGGCAGCGCGCGCTCGTAGCGGCCGGCCTTCTTGAACCTCGCCGCCAAAGGCAGACTCCAGCCGGTCTCTCCGCCTTCCTCCCTTTCCGCAAGACGTTCGAATAGCCGCTCGGCGACTTCCGCCAAGCCGTGCTGCTCCAACCAGCCCGCGGTACGGAACAGCTCCTCGCTCCCGAGCGTCGCCTCCTCGTCTCCGTCGCCTTCCAGCAGCCGGCCGAAATGGACGGCGAGAGACGCCAGCGTCAAGATGTCTTTCTCGTTATGCGCGTATACGCCGCGCAGGTGATCCGGGTTCCCGTCGCTCAAAAACTGAAAATAAAGCGCGGGCGCAAGCGAACCCGGCACGTCCTCTTCCCTGCGGATGCCCAACCTCGCTTCCTCCACGGCGCTTAATCTGCACGACGGCAGCGTGTTCCGCCATAGCGCCCTGGACGGGTGCAGGAAGTCGAGATGTCCGGGCTGCTTGCCGTTTGAGCGCCATCCGTTCAGAATGAAGCGGTTGGCCAACACCGGCCAGTCGAACGTGCGGCCGTTGTAGGAGACGAGATGCGTCTTGTCCTGCATCCGGCCGAGCAGATAGGTCAGCATCGCCCTTTCCTCGCCCGGATGGCGGATCAACGTCTGTTCGACGATAAAGGCGTTGCCGGCGTAGTAGCCGAAGCCGACCATGAACGGAACGTTGCCGGCGCCGACGCCGAGTCCGGTCGTCTCCGTGTCAAGAAAAAGCAGCCGGCTCGGATCGATCGGCCCGCTGCCCCCGTTCTGGCGCGCGGCGATCGGCTGCAGACTGCCCGCCCGGGCGAGCAGCTCGCCTAGCTCGTGCCTGCCATGCCGATAGGGCAGCGGGTAGGCGACCCGGCGCAGCAGGAACGGTCCGGCTTCGTTCTCCTCCACCCCGACCCCGATCGCGGCGAAACCGTCGGATACTTCGGGCCGCCTGGTCTCGGCCGAAGGAGCCGGCTCACTGTGCGGAGCGGCCGCGTCGGCCGTTCCACGTAGGCGGTTTAGCCTGTCCCGCAGCCCGCTCATGCTTTCGTCCCCTGCAGCAGAGACATCGCCAGCTCCTTGCCCAGCAGCCCGACTTCCTCGATCGGTCCTACGCAAGCCGGACACCCGCTCAAGCAGCCGCAGCCGCGAATAAGCCTCTCCGCTTCCTCCAGCAGCTCTCCGTGCATCTCGTACAAGCGTTGGCTAAGCCCGATACCGCCGGGATAACGGTCGTAGAAGTAGATCGTCGGCCGTTTCGTGTGGGTCGCCTTTACTTGCGGCACGACGCGAATGTCCAGCGGATCGCACATCAGATGGAGCGGCGCCAGGTGGATCAGCACGTTGGCCAACCCGAGAAGCGCCATCTGCATATCGTTGGCGCTGCGCTTGGCCGATTCCTCCTCCGAGAACGAGAACCAGTAACCGCTCGTGTGCAAAATCTCCTCGGGCAGGTGAATCGGGCCCGAGCCGATGTTCTCGTGCGTGCGCAGGCGGATCTTCTTGAAGATCGTCGGCTTGGCCATCACCGTCACTTCCCCGAACTGCCGATTCAGCGCCCCGGACGTCGCCTCGAGATCGACGTGCAGCACCTTCAATTCCACCGCCATGCTCGCGTCCGTAAAATAGTCCACGTTCACTTCGCGAACGTATGCTTTTTTCTCCGGATAGTCCAGCTTCTCGACCTGATACTGCACCCCTTCGTGCAAGTAGATCGCCTCTTCGTGGATGAGCGTCGGGGCGCCGAAACGGTCGACCTCGCCGATAACGCGATGCCCCTCCGTCTGATCGATGATCACGAAGTTCTCCTGCGCCGCCGACCGGAGCGAGATGTTGTGCGCCGGGAATGCCTGCTCCATCCAGTACCAGCGCGAACCGACCTTGTGCAGCACCTTTTCTTCGGTCAGAAATTCCAGCAAGTCCGTCAGCTTCTCGCCTCCGAACGTATCCCCTTCCTCGAACGGAAGCTCGTAGGCGGCGCATTTCAGATGATCCAGCAAAATGAGCAGATTATCGGGATGAATGCGGGCTTCCTCCGGCGGACGCCCGAGAAAATAATCGGGATTCTGAATCAAGTATTGATCGAGCGGATTGCTGCTGGCGACGAGAAACGTCACCGAGCTCGTCTGCCTCCTGCCCGCCCGTCCGGACTGCTGCCACGTGCTGGCGATCGTGCCGGGGTAACCGTTCAGCACGCACGCCTGCAGCTGCCCGATGTCGATGCCGAGTTCCAGCGCGTTCGTGCTGACGACGCCGCGAATCTCGCCGCTGCGCAGCCCGCGTTCGATTTCCCGGCGCAGCTTGGGTAGATAGCCGCCGCGATAACCGCGAATCGTCTTCGTCCCCAGCTCGTGCTTCACCGTCTCTTGAAGATAAGTGAGCAGAATTTCGACGCGCACGCGGCTGCGCGCGAACACGATCGTCTGGATGCCGCTCTTCAGCAGCAGCGCGGCCAGCTTCTGCGATTCCAGCACGCTGCTTCTGCGGATGCCAAGCTGCTTGTTGACGACGGGTGGGTTATAAAACACCATATGCTTCTCGCCCGTAGGCGCTCCGTTGTCGTCTACGAGCGATACCGCCTCGCCGATCAGGCGCTCCGCGTGCTCGCGCGGATTGCGAATCGTCGCCGACGCGCACAGAAACTGCGGATCGCTGCCGTAGAACCGGCAGATCCGCTTCAGCCGCCGGATCACGTTGGCCACGTGGCTGCCGAATACGCCGCGATAGGCGTGCAGCTCGTCGATGACGATATATTTAATATTTTCGAATAGCTTAACCCATTTCGTATGATGCGGCAAGATCGCCGAATGCAGCATGTCCGGATTCGTCACGACGATATGCCCGGCGTTGCGGATCGCCTGCCGAACCGTCGGCGGCGTATCGCCGTCGTACGTATGCGTCTTGATGTCCGCCTCCATCAGGTTGGCGAGCTCCTGAAGCTCCGCCACCTGGTCCTGGGCGAGCGCCTTCGTGGGAAACAGATACAGAGCCCTGGCGCTGTCGTCCTCCAACAGCCGCTGTACGACGGGAAGATTGTAGCAGAGCGTCTTCCCCGATGCGGTCGGGGTGACCGTCACGACGTGGCGGCCGGCCGCAACCGCTGCGAATGACGCGGCCTGGTGCGTGTAGAGCTGCGTAATGCCTTTATGGCTCAGCGCTTCGGCCAGCTTCGGATGGACGTCTGCCGGCAGCTCGGCCGTTCGGGCGGGTTTGGCCGGCTCGGTGTGCCAGAACGTGACGTTGTCCATCAGCTCCGGCTTGCTTCTGAGCAGCTCCAGCCATTCGTCCACGGACTCCGCCTTTTGCGTATACGGATTCATGGCAATTCTCCTATGTAACATGTATCGGACTTTTTGAACGACCGTTTCAGATAAAGCTTCAAGTAGTTCGGTTTTCAGTACCGAAAAGGTTATACTCCCATTGTACAGAATACATGTTCGTACGGCAATGCCCGAACTCGCCCATCGTTCGACAAATCGGTCCCCGATCCGCCTGCCGAGCCTCCCCGATTCGCAACGATCGGGCTTGGTGCGACATTTCGTGTCGGCTCCTGCGCTTTCCCGGGAAAGTATGATTTCCCCGATTTCCTCGCCGCAGCAAGACGCAAGCTCCCCGGGCGGCCTCTGACGAGACGCGTCGGGGAGCTTGCAGACGCTGCTGGTTTACCGGTCGGCTCCTTCACACGTACGGAGCTTCCCAAGCTTTCTTGTGCCAGCCGATATCCTCGGCGATGACGTTAAGCTGCCGATCCAGCCTCACCTCCGCGCGATAAGGCCAATCCTTCTCTCTCCAGAAGCGCAAATCCGTCCAAACGACGAGATAGTCTCCGTTGGCCTCTTCCTTCCAGCTCGCATAGGCTCGTTTGGCGAAACCCTTCAGCGTTCGTACCGAGGAAGAGCCCCGGCTTGCCTCGATGCACTCGTGGGAAGCGGCGTGAGGCAAATATTTGCACGGAAGCCACCGCCTTCCCGCGATGCTACCCATCTCGTAACCCGTATCGGTCTGAACGAGAAACTGCCAGCGGAACCACCACAAACCCGGCAGCACGTGAACGGCCAGCGCTCTGCGATATCTTCTTCCGACCCTTCGCGCCACGACGGAGTGATGGGCGATCCGCCATCCGACGTACGCCGCCGTAATCGCCCATGCACCGGCGAAAACCCAGGGCGAAGCGTCAAGGCCGCGGGGCAGCGAGGCAGCGATCGCACCGGCGTGAACGGCGAAGAGGAACGGGTCGGTCAGGCATACCGCGTCCAGGTGAAGCCATACCTTGCGAAACGGAAGCAGAAATTGTACGCCGTACGCGTTCGTCCAATCGGACAGCACGTGTATCGCCACTCCCAGAAAGGCATAGGCCAACAGCAGCGGCGCATATTCCCACGTCCCCCCTATCCATGATACCAGAGCGGCGATCGCGCCTGCCCATACCGGCCATGCCGGAAGCGCATGGCTGATGCCCCGGTGATGCTTTAGATAGGCGTCCTTGCCCTTTAATCTCACGACCGCGTCGAAATCGGGCGCCAGGGAGCCGAGCACCGAGACGGCCAACACGGCTGCTGCCAAGCGCGGATCCGAGGCGACGGCCGGGAAGATCAGAGATGTGCCCGCGAGCGTAGCGCCGAACAATGCGTGCGAACCCGTATCCAATCCGATGTCTCCTCTCGAATGTCTTTTTCTTGGTACGGCTTCAGGGTACAGCAGTTCTGTTAGGGAGAAATCAGCGCCGCGTAAGCATCGTATTATTTTCGGACCGGAGCGAATAACGCTTCCGCCGGGCACCCATACTATTCCGTGGGCGCCCCGCCCGCATCGTACAGACAAGGGAGCGAAGAACGCGATGGCCAAACCCGACGACCGTTCGGATAACGCGGAGAAATTGAAGGAAGCCGTTCAGAACACGGTAGAAAACCTGGAACAGTCCGAGCATTACTTGGACGAGCATTCCGTAGAGCTGTCTCCGGAGGAGTCCTCCGCGCTGCGGCAAAAAAACGAAAATCGCCGCGAGGCGATCGACAGCCTGCGCAGCGAAATTCAAGACGAGCAGGAATACGCGGAATAAAGAAGCCAAGAAAATTCAGACGTCAAACCCCGATACTTTCCGCCTTCGCGGCCGAATCGTATCGGGGTTTTTCGTTGCGTGCGCGATAGCGCGATCAGGTTTTCTCGACGTTGAAATACTGGGCCTCCGGGTGGGCGAACACCATCGCCGATACGCTGGCCTCCGGATCCATCATGAAGCCTTCGGTCAGATGAACGCCGATATCCTCGGGCTTCATCAGGTCGAATAACGGTCCTTGATCCTCCAAGTCGGGACAAGCCGGATAGCCGAACGATACCCGAATTCCCTGATAGCGGGCTCCGAAACGCTTCTTCATCGTCATATCGGCCGGGTCGGGGAAGCCCCAAATGTCTCTCATCATATGATGCACCCGCTCGGCCATTCCCTCCGCCACTTCAAGCGCGGAAGCCAGCAAGGCGTGGGAGCGCAGGTAGTCCCCGCTCTCCTTCCACTTCTCCGCTTGCTCCCGTGCGCCTTGGCCGGCGGTCACGACGAGGAAGCCGACGTTATCCATGATGCCGCTGTCCACCGATTTCAGGAAATCCGCCAGGCACAGGAACGGTTCCACCTGCTGGCGCGGGAACGAGAAGCGTTGAAGCACTCGGCTCGTATCCGCGGGATCGTAGACCAAAATGTCGTTGCCGTCGGATTGCGCCGGGAAGAACCGGTACATCGCCTGCGGCTTCAGCCAGCCTTCCGCTTGCGACTGCCGCAATATCTCGTCCACCGTCGCCTTCAGGTTGACGGTTCTCTCGTCGCCGGCGGCGAGCAGCTCGTCGACGTTGCCTTTCAAGCCGAGGTGATGGCCGAGCAGCATCTGCATGTTGACGTACGGTAGCACGTGCGGGATCGGGTAATCGCGCAGCACGTGGCGATCATAGTCCGGCGGCGCGAATACCGGAGCGTCTTGGGAGATGCTGGAGCGCCTAGCTCTCGATGCTTCGGGCAGCTCCTTAGCGGGCTTGTCGGCCTCCTCCGCCAGCTTGGCCTGGGCGGCCTTGTGCTCCTCGATGATACGCGCGCGATGCCCGGGATCGCTCAGCTTGTTGGCCAGATCCAGTCCTTCCATCGCGTCCTTCGCATAGAGCACGACGCCCTCGTATTCGGGCGCGATCCGGTTTTTCGTGAACTTCCTCGTAAGCGCCGCGCCACCGACGAGAATCGGGGCGTCTATGCCGGCGCTGCGCAAGTCCTGCGCGGTGACGACCATTTGCTGAGCCGACTTGACCAGCAGCCCGGACAATCCGATCGCGTCCGGATTTTCCTTGCGGACGGCTTCGATAATCTGATCCGGCGGCACCTTGATCCCGAGGTTGACGATCCGGTAGCCGTTATTGGACAGGATGATCTCGACGAGGTTTTTGCCGATGTCGTGAACGTCGCCTTTGACGGTAGCGAGCAGAATTTTGCCCTTTACGGCGGATTCCGCCTTCTCCATATGCGGTTCGAGCTGCGCTACGGAAGCCTTCATGACTTCCGCGCTCTGCAGCACCTCCGCCACGATCAGCTCGTTATTGTTGAACAACCGGCCTACTTCCGTCATGCCCGCCATCAGCGGACCGTTGATGATGTCCAAAGGCGCGTATTTCTTGAGCGCTTCGTCCAAGTCCGGCGCCAGGCCTTCCTTGCTGCCCTCCACGACGTAATTGGCAAGCCGCTCCTCCAGATTCAAATTCTCGGCTTTGGCTTTCTTCTCGACCTTCTTGTCGCGGAACGCCGCGACGAACGCGGCCAGCGTATCGTCGTTCGTATCGTAGAGCAGAGCTTCGGCCAGTTGGCGCTCGTGCTCCGGAATCGAAGCGTACCGCTCCAGCTTCTCGGTATTGACGATCGCGTAGTCGAGCCCGGCTTTCGTGCATTCGTACAGGAAGACGGAATTGAGCACTTCCCGTCCCGCTTCGGGCAGGCCGAACGAGATGTTGCTGATGCCTAGTATCGTATGGCACTCAGGCAGGGCTTCCTTGATCATGCGGATGCCTTCGATCGTTTCCTTCGCGGATCCGATATATTGCTCGTCTCCGGTGCCGACCGGGAACACGAGCGGATCGAAAATCAGGTCCTCCGCTTTCAAGCCGTACTTGTTCACGAGCAAATCGCGAGAACGCACAGCCACGTCCCTCTTGTCCTCCCGGGAGATCGCCTGGCCTCTCTCGTCGATCGTGCCGACGACGACGGCGGCTCCGTACTTGTGAAGGATCGGGACGACCTTCTCGAACTTCTCTTCGCCGTCTTCAAGATTAATGGAGTTGATGATCGATTTGCCTTGAATGTATTTGAGCGCCAGGTCGATGACCTCGGCGTCGGTCGTATCGACCATGAACGGCACTTTGACCTTCTTCGTCACGAAGTCCAGAAACCGCTTCATGTCGGCCGTTTCGTCCCGGTCCGGGTCCTGCACGCAGATATCGATGACGTGTGCGCCCGTCTTCACTTGAGCCCTCGCGATTTCGGACGCTTCCTCGTATTTGCCTTCGGCGATCAGCCGCTTGAACTTGCGCGAGCCGAGCACGTTCGTCCGCTCGCCGACCATGTATGGCCGGTTGTCGTTCTCGATATACACCGTATCGATCCCCGACACCGCGGGTGGGTGCTCCCCGTCGATCTTACGCGGAGCGACGTCCTTCATCGCCTCGGCAATCGCCGCGATATGGGCCGGCGTCGTGCCGCAGCAGCCCCCGGCCACGTTGAGCCAGCCTTGCTCGGCAAAACCTCGCAGCTTCTTGGCCAGCGAATCCGGAGATTCGTGATAGCGCCCGTTCTCGTCCGGCAAGCCTGCGTTCGGATAACAGCTGACGGCCGTCTTCGCGATCGAGGACAGCGTCCGAATGTGATCGCGCATGAATTCGGGACCCGTTGCGCAGTTCAGCCCCATCGACACCGGCTTCAGGTGCTCCAACGAAATGTAAAAGGATTCGATGTTTTGTCCGGCCAGCGTCGTGCCCATCGGTTCGATCGTGCCGCTGATCATGATCGGCAGCTCGCGTCCCGTCTTTGCGAACGCTTCGCGCACGCCGATGCTCGCGGCTTTGACGTTCAGCGTATCCTGGCACGTCTCGATCAGAATGCAATCGACTCCGCCTTCCATCAAGGCTTCGACCTGATCCGAATAGTCCCGGACCAATTGATCGAACGTGACTCCCCCGGTGACGGACAGCGTTTTCGTCGTTGGGCCGAGAGCGCCCGCGGCGTATCGCGGTTTGTCCGGAGTCGAATATTTATCGCACGCTTCTTTCGCGAGCCGGGCCGCGGCGAGATTGATCTCGCGCGCTTTGTCGGGGATATCGTATTCGGCCAGCACGACGGCCGTCGAGCCGAACGTGTTCGTCTCGATAATGTCCGCCCCGGCCTCCAAATAAGCTTCATGGATCGACCGGATAACGTCGGGCCGCGTCAGCACGAGCAGCTCGTTGCAGCCTTCGAACTCCTCCCCCCCGAAATCTTCGGCCGTCAGGTCCGCTTGCTGGATCATCGTGCCCATCGCGCCGTCCAGAACGAGAATTCTGGAGCCCAAAGCCTCTTGCAGAGACGGTTTATTTTGCGTTAAAGTCATATTAAAGATTTCCCCTGTCTGTCAAATCATTAAATTCTATAGTAACAGAATCCTTAGCGGACGGAAAGAACGCATCGACAGGTTTCGGGAATTGGACTATAATAAAGGCATTAATTCATATTGGGAAAAGAGGGATTTAGCTATGGCAGAAATTCGAATTCGCAATACCGATGAAAGAATTTCCGGCGAGGAGGCGGTTCGTTCCTTCTTGACCAAGCAGAACGTTTTATACGAGCATTGGGATATGGGCAAGCTGCCGTCCGAGCTCTACGAGAAATTCGTGCTTTCCGACGACGAGAAGACTCAACTGCTTGCCGCTTACGATTCCGAGATTCGCGATCTGGCCGGCAGACGCGGCTACAAGGTTTGGGATATCGTCGCTCTCTCCGAAGCTACGCCCAACTTGCCCGAGCTGCTCAAAAAGTTCGAGCAAGTGCACACGCACACGGAAGACGAAGTTCGCGCCATTACGGCCGGACGAGGCATTTTCATCATTAAGGGCGATGACGAGACCGGATATTTCGACGTCGAGCTGAGCGCCGGCGACGTGATCTCCGTACCGGAAGGCCAACCGCATTTCTTCACGCTGATGGAAAACAAAGCGATCGTAGCCGTACGCTTGTTCATCGAGCCGGCGGGCTGGGTAGCGGAACCGTTCGAAGACCCAACGTTCGTGAAGTAATCCGGCTGCATGGCAAAGGGCTATCCCCGATCGTCGCTTGACGGTCGACCGGGATAGCCCTTCGTCCTTTTATCGGCGTGCTTAACGTTTGCAGTCGCCGACTCCGCATTTCTTTTCTATTTCCGGGTAAGAGAAAACGAAATATACCTTCGTGACTAAGTCACGAAGGTAAGCCGATTATCGCGAATTTAGGGTACGGATAAGTTCGGGAAGCTCGGTTAGGCTCTTGATCTCGTAAGACGGAACGATCTCGTCGTTCCGGATCGCGCCGTGCCGGTTAATCCACACCGACGTCATGCCGATCCGGTTCGCGCCGAGAATGTCGGTCGTCAGCTTATCGCCGATCATGATTCCCTCTTCGGCCGTTACGCCGAGCTGCTCCAGCGCGTGGGAGAACAGCTTGGAGGACGGCTTTCCTTCGCCGAAGCTGCCGGAGATGACGATGGCGTCGAAGTAAGGAATCAACTCGGGCATGCCATCAAGCTTCTCCTGCTGCAGATCCGGGGAACCGTTCGTCAACAGCAGCAGCTTGTACGATCGCTTCAGCTCGTCCAGTACGGCGAACGTCTCGTCGTACACGTACTTAAGCTTCCTTCTCTGGGCCGGGAACATCTCGGCAAGCTGAACCCCAAGCCCCGGGCTGTCCACCCCTAACGCTGCCAATCCTTTCGTCCAGGCGCTCTGCCGATAGCCGGGCGCGAGCTCCTGAAGCTTGCGGAACATCGCATGCTCTCCTCGCTCGAACTTGCCCCACAACGCTTCGAACGGGTTGATTCCGATCATTTGCGTGAATCCGTAAGTCTCATACGTTTCGTACAGCGCCCTTGCTTCGCGGCGAACGGCCGCCTCGAGCTCCCGCTCGTCGACTCCCGTCGCTTCGGACGCGTACCGACAAGTGGTTTGGAACGCCTCGCTCACGCTTCTGTCGTCCCACAGCAGCGTATCGTCCAAATCAAACAGCACAGCTTTAACCGACATTTCCCCGCTCCTCACTTTGTCTGCTCTTCGTAGTCGACCTTGTTCACTTCCGCGTAAACCTTCAGCCGTTCGGCCATTCGGGCGATCGGGTACCGATTCATAATCTTGGAGAACACCCAATTCGAGCCTTTAACGGACTCGATCATAACGTAGCCGGGATTAACGACGATTTTTCGGATTTGCGAAGGTCTCAGCGTCTTGTAGCCCGTAAATTTGCGCGTCTCCAGCGTGTCCCGGCTGACGGCCAAATAAGGGCGTCTGAAATAATAGAAAACCGCCAGAAGAACGTAACAGCCGATCGTCACCCAAAACAGCGTCGGATCTTGAAGGAACCTGTCCGACCAAGGCTGCGATAACAAAATGTAAAATAAAATCAACAAAACAAGCAACGACGGGATAACGTAATTCCGCCCCTGAAACCGGTCGATCTGCGGCGCGTTCGGGGAAATGTTCTTCTTGCCTTCCTTCTTGCGCCTCTTATTGATCTGCTTCGTGTTCTTCGTCACCATTCGTTCCCAAGATCGGGACATAGACTTCCTCCTCGTCACGTAACGGCCGACGTGCGCAGACGCGCCGAGCTGATCACCTTCTCGGCTTCTTGCGATTTCGTCCGGCTTCTCGCTTAGCGTTAATGCTTGGTCGGGGCTTGATCCACGATATCGATCCGATCAAGCTCCTGCCGGAAGTTGCGCTTGAATATCGACAAATATTGTTGGCGAAGTCGGTCTCGCTCCGCAATCTCTTGCTCGCTCAACCCCTCGGCTTTGCTTTTTCGGGATAATTCGTTAATCCGGTTAATCAACTGATCCATCTCCATCGGTGTCACACTCCCCATTTCGCATCTTCTCTACTTTGCCATTTTCGCGGACGGCTTGTCAAGAATTCCGCGCCGCAATCGGGTCCAGCAGCCGGAAACCATGCCGCCGTTATCGATGCAAGCAAAAAAAGACCGGAAGCACCGGTCCTGAAAATCTCTTCATGAGGCTATCAAGGTAATATATCTACGGGAAAAATAAGATCTTGCCCGATCTGCAGATCCGGGGCGGAGAGACCGTTCCTCTCCATAAGAACGTGCACGGCTTGGCGCGTATCGATAGCGGGATCCTTGTACGCTCTGGCAAGCTCCCACAGCGTATCGCCGCTGTCGACGGCGACTACGATCTCCTCTCCCGAAGCGGGAACCTGTTCCCCGGAGGAGGCGAACGATCGCATTAGCGTAAAGCCGCTGAATAGCATAAGGAATGCCAATATCATAAACAGGCCTCTAGCCGCTCTCCAATTCAGGGAACCGCCTTCGCGTTTCTCTTCAGCCTTGCGAGGATAGGTCATCCGAGTCGTACCTTGTTGCAGCTTCGATGCAGAAGCCGTCCCTGCCGGAACCCAAGTGTGCACCATTCCGCTCACCCCAAACGTTTGTTCTGGTATTATCCTAACACGAACACATGTTCATGTCAACGGTTTTCAGGAACGTCCGTTCTCTAGAACGAATGTTTGTGCGAACTCGGGTTCTGTGTTATAATTTGTCATCATGAGCAATTTTATAGGGAGGGTTCGGCGTGACCAAAATGTCCAGCCGTCAGAATTCCATACTCGAATTCATTAAGAACGAAGTCCGCGACAAGGGCTATCCGCCTTCCGTCCGCGAGATCGGAGAAGCCGTAGGGCTCGCTTCCAGCTCGACCGTGCACGGCCACCTCGACCGTCTGGAGAAGAAGGGGCTGATCCGCCGCGATCCGACCAAGCCTCGCGCCATCGAGATTCTCGGCGACGAGGACGATCCGGCTCACAGGCTCTCCGCATCGATTCGTCCTGTCCCGCTCGTCGGCAAGGTCACCGCGGGCGTCCCGATCACCGCCACGGAGAATATCGAAGAATATTACCCTCTCCCTTCCTCCATGGTAGGCGACCAGCCCGTCTTTATGCTGTCCGTCATGGGAGAGAGCATGATCGAAGCGGGCATCCACGACGGAGATTACGTCATCGTCCGTCAGCAGCCCACCGCCGTGAACGGCGATATCGTCGTAGCTATGACCGAGGACAACGAGGCGACGGTCAAAACTTTCTACAAGGAGCGGGACCATATCCGGCTTCAGCCCGAGAACGCCAGCATGGATCCGCTGCGGCTTTCCAACGTCAGCATCCTGGGCAAAGTCATCGGCTTGATTCGGTCCATCCACTGATCGTACAAGACCCTACGAACAAAGGAGCCTTGCAGTTAATTATCTGCAAGGCTCCTTTGTTTTACCGGCAACTCCGCTATGGTACCGCGATAGCTCCTATCTGCACCGGTCCTCATCGAGGTCAACCGATACACGAACTTTAGTGACGCCACGCGAATTATTCCCGCAAACCCGCCCTGTACTCGCACATTAGGTACGTCACGCTTGCTTAATCGCAGACGCCTCCACCCCGCCCCGCTTCAAAAGTAAAACCCCTGGCGCAAGTCAAAAGCGCCAAGGGTCTTGTCTATCCAACGTTTAATAATGGGTCAAATACTGATCGCGTTCCCACTGGTGGATCTGCGTGCGGTACATATCCCATTCGATTTCCTTCAGCTCATAGAAATGGCTGAGCGCATGGTCCCCGAGAGCGTCGCAGACGATATCGTCCCGCAGCAGCTCCGATAATGCTTCCTTCAGATCGATCGGCAAGCTCGGGATTCCTTCGTCGATGCGTTCTTCCTCGCTCATCACGTAGATGTTGCGATCCACCGGTTCCGGGGTCTGCAGCTTGTTGCCGATGCCGTCCAGACCCGCTTTCAGCATGACGGCCAAAGCGAGGTAAGGATTCGCCGCCGGGTCCGGGTTGCGAACTTCAACGCGGGTGCTGAGGCCTCGGGAAGCCGGAATGCGGATCATCGGGCTGCGGTTGCTCGCCGACCACGCGACGTAACACGGCGCTTCATATCCCGGAACGAGACGCTTGTAAGAGTTGACCGTCGGATTCGTAATCGCCGCGATCCCCCTCGCGTGCTTCAGAATGCCAGCCATGAATTGAAGGGCTTCGGTACTCAGACCCAGCTTGTCGTTCGGGTCGTAGAATGCGTTCTCGGCGCCCTTGAACAGCGACAGATGGCAGTGCATGCCGGAACCGTTCATTCCGAACAGCGGCTTGGGCATGAACGTCGCATGCAAGCCGTGCTGGCGCGCGATCGTCTTCACGACGAGCTTGAACGTCTGGATCTGGTCGGCCGCTTTGACCGCGGACGCGTATTTGAAATCGATCTCGTGCTGGCCCGGAGCCACCTCGTGGTGGGACGCCTCGATTTCGAACCCCATCTCCTCCAGCGTCAATACGATGTCGCGACGGCAGTTCTCGCCCAGGTCCGTCGGAGCCAGGTCGAAATAGCCGCCTTGATCGTTCAGCTCCGTCGTCGGATTGCCCCGCTCGTCGGTCTGAAACAGAAAGAACTCCGGCTCCGGTCCGACGTTCATCGTCGTATAGCCCATTTTCTCGGCTTCTTCCAACGCGCGCTTCAGAATGCCGCGCGGATCGCCCGCGAACGGAGTGCCGTCCGGCATGTAAACGTCGCAGATCAGGCGGGCGACCTTGTTCTCGGTGACCCAGGGAAACACGACCCAAGTGCTGAGATCCGGGTACAGATACATGTCCGACTCCTCGATGCGGACATATCCTTCGATGGAAGAACCGTCGAACATCATCTTGTTGTCGAGCGCCTTCTCCAGTTGGCTAACCGGGATTTCTACGTTTTTGATCGAACCGAGCAAATCCGTGAACTGCAGCCGGATAAACCGAACGTTCTGCTCTTTGGCGATCCGGGAAATATCTTCGCGTGTGTAACTCATGGCAGCCTCCTAAAGCGTAAAGAATGGATTATCGGTTCTTGAAAAAACGGGAAAGCTCTCCCTGAATCAACGAGACTTGACCCGGTCGCTTGCCCTGCATCAGTTGCTGCTTCAGCATTCGATGCAGCTGGGAATCGCTCATTTCGCGCCGCTTAACTTCGGACACTTCGTTAATGATCGTGCCCTCGTTCTCGTCCTGCCCGACAGGATTCATCACCTGCTTGATGCCCGCGATATTGACGCCCTTCTCGATCAGCGACTTGATTTCCATTAGCCGCTCGACGTCGTTGAAAGAGAATAAACGTTGATTGCCGTCCGTACGGGCGGGCTGAATAAGTTCATGTTGCTCGTAATAGCGAATTTGCCGGGCGGTCAGGTCGGTCAGCTTCATGACGATGCCAATCGGAAATAACGCCATATTCCTGCGAATCTCGTCGCCCATCTCCATACCAACCTTCCCCATGACTTGTTGAAGTTGAAATCACTTTCATTGTACCCGCACCCCAAAAACGTGTCAAGGAATGTCAGGTTTTTGGAAGCATTCTCTTACAAATATCCGCGCGACCACAATTCCTTTAGCGCAAGCTTGACGGCAAACTTCACATGGGCATAGGTCAACCCGCCTTGCATGTAAGCTATGTACGGCTCGCGCACCGGAGCGTCGGCGGACAGCTCCAAGCTCCCTCCTTGGATAAACGTGCCGGCCGCCATAATGACGGGATGTTCGTATCCGGGCATGTCCCAAGGCTCGGGAACGACGTGAGCGTCGACGGCGGCCGCTTTCTGGATCGCCTGGACGAAATGAACGAGAGGCTCCGCCCCCGCAAACCGGATCGCCTGAATCAAATCGGTGCGCGGATCGTCCCAGCGAGGGTGCGTCTCGAATCCTTGCCGCGCGAAAATCGCCGAAGCGAACACGCTGCCTTTGACGGCTTGTCCGACCAGCAGCGGCGCTAGAAACAGCCCTTGGTAAATCGATCTCGTCGTATCGAGCATCGCTCCGACTTCCCCGCCGATGCCCGGAGCGGTCATCCGGAATGCGGCCAGCTCCACGAGCCGCTTACGGCCGGCGATGTAGCCCCCGCTGGCGGCCAGACCGCCCCCCGGGTTCTTGATCAGAGAACCGGCGATCAAGTCGACGCCGACTTCCGAAGGCTCCCTCTCTTCCGTAAATTCTCCATAGCAATTGTCCGCGAACACGATCGCCTCCGGCTTAAGCGCCTTAAGGCGCGATACCATCCCGGCGATCTGTTCGATCGTGAACGAAGGTCTCCAATCGTAGCCTCGCGAACGCTGAATGGCAAACACCTTCGTCCGTTCGGTCGTCGCCGCGGCGACGCCGTCCCAGTCGACTCCTCCGTCCGGCAGCAAAGGTACGATCTTCGTCGTCACCCCCCAGTCGGCGAGCGAGCCGACACCGTCTCCCGGCTGCCCGATCACCTTATGCAGCGTGTCGTACGGCCTTCCGGTAACGAACAACAGTTCGTCTCCAGGTCGCAGGCAGCCGAACAGAGCCGCCGAAATCGTATGCGTGCCCGATACGAGATGCGGCCTGACGATGGCGGCCTCGGCCCCGAAGACGTCCGCATATACGAGATCCAGCACTTCCCGTCCGCTGTCGTTATATCCGTAACCGGTGGACGAGGCGAAATGGAAATCGCTCACCCGATGCTTCTGGAATGCCCGAATCACTTTCCACTGATTGTTTTCCGCGACGCGGTCCAGTTTGCGAAATACGCCCTGCACCTGCTCCTCCGCCGTTTTCTCCCATTGCTCCCATTGTTTTTCGAATTCCGCGATCTCCGATGCTTGCATAATGCTCCCCTTTGTTCCGCCTAAGTTCTGTTCTACTGCGTATCCACGACGCGATATTCCTCCAGCTCGCGCCCCGCTCTTTCCATATCCGCCGGATTCAGCCGGACCGACAGCAGCAGGTGCTCCTCGTCCGCCTCCTGGCCGGTCACTTCCCCGACCCGGTAAGCGAGCGACGTCAAATCCCCTCTGGAAGCCGGGATCCGGAACGTCGCGATCTCGCCCAGGATCCGATCCTCGATTGCCGCGCGCAGACGCGCCATATCCTCCTCGTCGAAGGCGCTGACGCGTACCGCGTCGCCGCCTCCCGCGAGCGCCCGGTCCGATTGCTCGGTCAGCAGATCGATTTTGTTGAATACGGTCAGCGTCGGCTTTCCTCCCGCGCCAAGCTCCCGCAGCACGTCCTCGACGACGGCCATCTGACGCTCCCGCATCGGAGACGACGAGTCGACGACGTGAAGCAGCAGGTCGGCTTGCGCAGCTTCCTCCAACGTCGCCCGAAACGCCGCGACGAGGTCGTGCGGGAGATTCTGGATAAAGCCTACCGTATCGGTCAAAATCACCGTTTTTCCGCTCGGCAGCTCCAAGCTGCGGGAAGTCGGATCGAGGGTCGCGAACAGCTTGTTCTCCGCAAGCACGTCCGCATCCGTGAGCTGCCGCAGCAGGCTTGATTTGCCCGCGTTCGTATAGCCGACGAGCGCGACCTGGACGGCTCCGACCTTGCGTCTGCGCTCCCGGTGCAAATTGCGGTGAGCCGTCACCGTCTCCAGCTGCCTTTTCAGCTCGGTGATCCGCCGCCGAATATGGCGACGGTCCGTCTCCAGCTTCGTCTCGCCCGGACCGCGCGTACCGATCCCGCCGCCCAGACGGGACAAGTTCTTCCCCTGGCCGGATAACCTGGGCAGCAAATACGTAAGCTGGGCGAGCTCGACCTGCAATATCCCTTCCCGAGTCTTCGCCCGTCCGGCGAAAATGTCGAGAATAAGCTGCGTTCGGTCGATGATCTTCACGTCCAGCGTCTCTTCCAGATTGCGAACCTGCGCACCGGTCAGCTCCTGGTCGAAGATCGCCGTAGTCGCTCCGTCCCGCAGCGCGATATCCCGAATTTCCTGCGCCTTGCCCTTGCCGACGAAATACTTGTTATCCGGCGCGTCCAAATTTTGCATCACGGAACCGATGACCGCCACCCCGGCCGTCTCGGCCAAGGAGGCGAGCTCCCCGAGCGAATGCTCGGGGTCCGCGCCGGATCTTTTCGCTTCGTCCGTGACCAAGCTGACGAGCAAAGCTCTTTCCTGGCCTGCCGTTTTCGTCTCGTATGCGCTTTGTCTCATCCCAATCCCTCATTCCGTTTATAGGTTCAGGCCGCGAACGTCCTCCGGCCTCAGCGCCATCAGTTCCTGACGTCCGGGAGGCGCGGCCGGATGCTGCGACAGCAGCCTCACGGCTTGATAGCGGATCGCCCTCTCCAGCACGTTCCTGACGAACCTCGCGTTGCTGAAATCGTAGATCGCTTCCGATTTCTCCTGTACGAGCAGCTGCCTCAGCTTGTAGACCGTTTGCGGGAGGAGCGTATAATCTCTGTCCTTCGCCATGCCTTCGGCGATCTGAATGAGCTGGTCCGCCGAATAATCCGGAAACGTCATCTGGATCGGAAAACGGGAGGGCAATCCGGGATTCGTCATCAAAAACGTCTCGATCTCCAGCGTGTAGCCGGCGAGAATAAGCACGAATTGGTTTTTATAGTCCTCCATCGCCTTCACCAGCGTATCGATGGCCTCTTTACCGAAGTCCTTCTCGCCGCCGCGCGCCAGGCTATAAGCTTCGTCCACGAACAGCACGCCGCCCAGCGCCTTTTTCACCAGATCCCGGGTTTTCTGCGCCGTATGTCCGATGTACTCGCCGACCAGGTCGGCGCGTTCCACTTCGACGAGATGGCCTTTGGCGAGGAGCCCCATGCTCTGGAACAGCTTCGCGAGCAGGCGGGCTACCGTCGTTTTGCCCGTGCCCGGATTACCCTTGAAAATCATGTGATACACGTGCGCCTGGGCCTGCAGACTCGCTTCGCTCCGATACTGCATAATCTGGAGCAGCGCGTAAATTTCGTAGACGAGCTCCTTTATGTTGTCCAGCCCGACCAGACGGTCCAGCTCCTTCTGCCAATCCGCCCACGGACCGGACTGGGGCAACGATTTTAGACTGCCCGAATGATCGGCCGCGCTTGCATAGCCGGTCGTCGCTTCCTGTTCCGCATTGCGCAGAACGATGTTGATCTGCCGGGACGGACGAGAAGAGCCGACGGCCGCCTTGGCCTCCGATGCGCCCGCATTTGCGTTCATCAAGCTTCACCCCATGAACTCGAGTCGACGATTAGCCGCAATACCAATGTATTCCGTTCGTCCGATCCCTAGTCATAGGAACAGCTTCATGCCCAGCCACTTCGTATAGGCCAGCACCTCTCGCGCTTGATGGTACGACACTTTCAGCACCTTGGAATCCGTTACGCTCACTTGAACAGGGGAAAGCCCGACCTTCCTCGCAATATCCGCGGCCCTGGAGCCATGATAGTTATGCGTGACGATAACGGCGGTGTGCCAGTCGTTGCCGTCCATAATATCCTGCGCAAAAAGCAAATTCTCGTACGTACTGCGCGACAGCGCGTCCATCAGAATAGCCGACTCGGGCACGCCATGGGCCACGAGATAGTTCCGCATCCCTTCCGCCTCGGTAATCGTCGCGCCTTGCGCGTCCAATCCCCCGGTGACGATAACGTTGCGGAACGCGCCTTCCCGGTACAACTCGAGCGCCAAGTTCAGCCTTTCCTTCAGCCCGGGGCTCGGCTCATCGTTCCATAGCCTGGCACCCAGAACGATGCCCACGTCCGAGGGAATCGGCTTGCCGTTCTTCGGGATACCCTCGAATCGTGCGACCATCACGTAGATCGACAAGCACCAGACGAGCAGCGCAGCCGGCGCGAATGCCGCCAGCGGCAGCGCCCATCTTCTCCATTTGCCGGGTTTAGCCGGCTTTACGACCGGTTTCGTGTCGGGCTCCATGCCAAGGCTCCTCCTCTCCCGGCTCGCGTCATCCCTTGCCTTTGTCCCATCCCAGCTTATTCAGTAGAAGCCTTCTGTGCTGCTTGCTCAACTCGAAAAAAGGAAACTTGTTTTGCTGGATCAGGCTTAGCAGCCGCGCGGCCGTCTTCCGGGCCATCGCGGAATCGCGGGGAGTAATTTCGCCCTCGTCCAGCGCCTCTTCCAGCTCGTCTTCGTCCAGCAGCAGCTTCTCTCCGGTGGGCAGCACCACGATATCGAGAAACAGATCGTCGAACCACGGCACCTGCTGGTCCGTCAAGCCTTGCTCCTTGCAGATATCGATGTACCATTGCACGACTTGTCCCCGATCGTCGAACATCGTCGTGACGACGAAATGCTCCCCTTTGGGAAAATGCTGCATCCACAAATACCCGCGGTCGGCCAAACACATTCTTCTCCCGTTGTATTCCTTCCACAGCGGGTCGCGCAGCTCGTGAATCCGGTATAACGTCACGAATCCCCTGAATTGCGGTTCATCCATCGGAATGCATGCATAGCTCTTCTTCAAAATCCGCCGCCAATTGGCCCGATCCGAAAATTTACGCTTCATCGCGACTTTCCTTTCCATCCGTTCAACGTTAGTAGGCTTTCATCGCCGAACCTTGCCGTCAGGCGTTTTTACCGCGTTGCCTCGAGGCAACTCCACATAAGAAAAGCTTACCACAAGTTGCCTTCGCTAACCAGTTTACCCCTTGTCCGAGGATCTGGAACGCACTATAGAAAAGGACGATTCGGCCCCATGAGGGCGGAATCGTCCTTTTTCGATTGCCGTGATTCAAGGGAATGTGCCGATTAGCGGAACGGTTTCCCCTTCGTCTTCGGAGGCCGGGATTTCCGGACTCGGATGATCGGAAGCATCCGGCGGCGGAACTTCTTCGGTAGACCCCGGCGGCGGCGAAGACGGCTCCCCCGGAGACTCGACCGGCGGCTCTATCGTCTCGATCGGCCCGCCTGTTTCTTCCGGCGGAAGCGTCTCTTCGCTCCCCTCCTCCGGCGGCGGCGTCGCTTCCATGTCGGAAGTCACCGTAATCGTCTGCTGCTCGGAAGGCTCGCTCTCCAATCCGGCGGACGCTTGATACGCAGTCACGTAATAGGTGTACGTTCGATCCGGCAAAATCGCCATATCGTCGTACGCCGTGCCGTCGGCAATCTGGGTCAGCATCTTGAAATCCGCTTCTCCTTCTTCCCTGCGATAGATGCGGTAGGTAATCTCTTCCCCTTGCACGGCCGACCAGAGCAGCTCGACGCTGACGGATTCGGGAGCGTACGCGACCATCAGTCCGCTTACGGCATCCAGCTTCTGTTCCTCTTCCTCTTTCACGTTCGAAGGAACGGGGAAGCTCTTTTTCTTGTAGTTTTCCAGCACCTGGGACATGACCGCGGAGAACATCGAAGCCGTTTGGCCGCTGCTGCCGTCGAGCAGATGGTTCTTGTCGGTCTTGTCGTAGCCGAACCAGACGGCCGCCGTCAGCTCCGGCGTGTAACCGACGAACCAGACGTCGCGGTTTTTGCTCGTCTTCAGGTTCGGAATGCCGGCCTGCGTCGTTCCGGTCTTGCCGACGACGGTTCTTCCGCTGATCGCCGCCCTCGTCCCGGTTCCGCCCTTCTGAACGACGCCCTTAAGCAGCTCGGTCATATAGAAGGCCGTGTCTTCCTTCATAACCTGCTCCGGCTTCTCGTCGAATTCGTAAACCGGCTTGCCGTTAATATCCACGATTTTCACGATGCTGTGCGGCTCGTACAGCTTGCCGCCGTTGGCGAAAGCCGAATAGGCTCTGGCCATCTGCAACGGGGTTACGCCGTTCGTAAGTCCGCCGAGAGCGATCGACAGATTGCGATCCTCCGGGCCAAGCTCGATGCCGAGTCTCTTGGCGAACTCCAACCCTTTGCCGATGCCGATCTCGTTAAGCAGCCAGACGGCCGATACGTTGCGCGACTCCTTGATCGCCTGGCTCATCGGGATCGCGCCCAAATACTGATTGCGGTTGGAGTTGGACGGACAGTAGTCGCCGAAGCACTGCTTCACGTCCTGAACGGTCGACCACGGGAGGAAATTCCCGCTATCGAGCGCCGGCCCGTAATCGATAATCGGTTTGAAGGACGAACCCGGCTGCCTTTGCTTCACGGCGCGGTTCCAGCCCTGCGCCTGGTAATCCCTTCCGCCGACCATCGCGACGAGCGAACCGTCGTGCTGGTTTAGGATGACCATCGCGCCCTGGACCTTCTGCTCGTCAACGCTTTTCTCGAACCGCTCGTCGTTGGCGAATTCCTTTTCCGCGATCGCCTGGGCCCTCGTATCGAGCGTCGTCGTAATGACGTAACCCGCGCTGCGCAGCTCTTCCTCGGTCAGCTTCGTTTTCTCCTGAGCCTCGTCGAGCACGTAATCCAGGAACGCCAAATATTTGTCGTCGACCTTGCTAGCCTTGGACGGCTTGTAAACCACCTTGGCCGCATCTTCCTTTTCCTTCTCCGTAATCAGCCCTTGATCGTACATCAGCTTCAGCACGACCGCGCGGCGCTCCATCGACTTCTCCGGGTTGCGGATCGGGTTGTACGTGTTCGGCGCCTTCGGCATGCCGGCCAGCGTAGCGACCTGCCACAGCTTCAAGTCTTCGAGATTTTCCACGTCGAAATAATATTTCGCCGCCGTCTTGATGCCGTACTGCCCTTTCCCGAAATAAATCCGGTTCAAGTACAGCTCCAAGATTTCCGGCTTGGTCATTTTCTGTTCCAAAGCAAGCGCGATGGAAGCTTCCGTGCCTTTGCGGAAAATCGTCTTGTCCGCGTTCAGGAACAGGTTTTTGGCCAGTTGCTGCGTAATCGTGCTGGCTCCCTCGACCGCGCTTCTCGCGATAATGTCCTTGACGAGCGCCCGCCCGATTCCAAGCAAGTCGACGCCGTTATGCTCGTAGAAGCGTTTGTCTTCCGTCGCCACGAAAGCGTCTTGCACCTGCTTCGGGATTTCCGCGATCGGCGCGAATTCGCGGTTGCCTTCATGGTTGTACAGCTTGGCTACTTCGTTGCCGTTCCGATCCACGACGATCGATGCTTTATCCAAGTTTAATTTGTTGATATTGGCGTTAAGAATGCGTTCCCCGTTCAATATAACGAGCAAGTATCCGACGACCGCGCAGACGATCGCGACCAAAGCGACGAAGAACAGCCATACGAGCGCGAGCTTCTTCCTGCCCTTGCGGGGTCGCTTGCCTTTCCCATTCCCATTGCCCTTGCCTTTGCCGCCGTTCTTGCCGCTTCTCTCCATGCTGCCGGATCGGCTTGGAACTGTCGTATGGTTCATCTGTGTCTCCCCTTCTATCCGTTTCTCTCTGTCTGTCTCTAATCTGCCCAGCTAATAAAGAAAGAACAACCCGGTAGCGGGTTGCCCAAGTGCCGGCCTATTCTCTTAGACGCTCATGGCTGGGGAAAAGTTTCACTCGACCGTGACGCGAGGACGACGGTTCAGTTATCCGTTCCGCCGTCCTGTTGCATAAGGGAGACGTTGCGCTGGGGCATAAACGTGCTGATCGCATGCTTATACACCATTTGCTGGCGTCCCTCGCTGTCGATCACGATGGTGAAGTTGTCAAACGCGCGGACGATGCCGCGGATTTGAAACCCGTTGGTCAAATAAACAGTGACCGGAATGCTGTCTTTGCGAAGTTGATTGAGAAAGGTATCCTGGATGTTAATGGACTTGTTCATTGGCCGTAAACCCCCATCGCCACAAATATTTATGAAGAAATATATTCGGTATCAATCTGAAACTTTCCTGCTATTATAGCACAGATCCTCTCGAAAAGGGCGCTGTTTTTTGCATCGCCGTCCGCATTCGCCCATTCGAGCCCACGCATATGGCGGAACCAGCTTAATTGCCGCTTGGCAAAACGCCTCGTATCGCGCTTAAGAATCGTCACCGCTTCTTCGTAAGAAGTCTCCCCGGCCAAGTAAGCGGCGATCTCCTTGTAGCCTAGTCCGCGCATCGAGACGGCGCTCCGCGGCACCCCGGCCTCCAGAAGGCCGCGGACCTCCTCGACCAGTCCGGCTCCGAGCATGAGATCCACCCTCGTATCGATCCGGCGGTACAGTTCGTCCCGCTCCATCGTCAAACCGATCAGGCACAGCTTGTAGGGCGAGCGTTTCTCGTCGCCCCTTGCCTGGCTTTGCGTTTCGGAGAGCGGCTTGCCGGTCAACTTGAACACTTCGAGCGCCCGGATGATTCGCCCTTCGTCGTTCGGATGCAGTCTGGCCGCCGCGACCGGATCGATCTCCGCCAGTTTGCCGTGAAGCGCCGGCGAGCCCTTCTCCGCGGCATACGCCCTCATCTCCGCCCGATACGCCTCGTCCGCCCCGATCTCCTGAAAGCGGAAGCCGTAACAGACGGATTCCACATATAATCCCGTCCCCCCTACGATAAACGGCAAACGGCCGCGATCATGGATTTCCCGGATCGCTTCGGTGCACAAGCTCTGGAACTCCGAGACGGAGAACGGATGGCTCGGCTCGCGAATATCGATGAGATGGTGCGGCACGCCCTCCATCTCCTCCGGCCTGAGCTTGGCCGTTCCGATATCCATCCCGCGGTACACCTGCATCGAATCTCCGCTGATGATTTCCGCGTTCAACGCTTTGGCCAGCTTCAGGCTGAGCGCGGTTTTGCCGACCGCCGTCGGTCCGACAAGCACGAGCAGCGGCGGCCGCTTGTCTTCTGCTGCGTTACTCAACGTCTATCACTCCGTAAGCGACGGCGGAGGAGGACGATTTGGCCAGCCGGAAGCCGAGCCGCTCGAACCTTCCGCTGCCGCGATGATCTTTAAGAACGACTTTTCTGCGGGCCACCCGAACCGCTTCGCGAACGGCATCCTCCGTAAGCGGGCCATGGGCGGCCAAGGCGCGCAACGGCCCGATCGAGCTGGACGAGGCTACCGGCTTCTCGAACATCGGGTCGAAGTAGACGACATCCGCGCTGTCGTCCGGCAGGAGGGGAAGCCGTTCCTCGTAGCCGGCGAGCACGGCTTCGATCGCCCGCATCGCCCTGTCTGCTTCTGGGAGACCCGATTCGTACGTACCGAGCCCCTCGCGCACGATGACGTGTACCGTCTGCACCGCCTCCAGCGCCACGACCTTGCCCGTTTCGCCGGCCGCGAAGCTGAACACGATGGAATCCGAGCATAGCCCCGCGGTGCAGTCGATCACCGTATCTCCTGCCTTCACGCCGGACACCTCCAGCATCGAGTCCCGACCTCCCGCCAACAAGGCCTTGATCCTTACGAGCGCCATGCTCGGGTGAAAATAAAACGGCTGGTCTCCCGCGCCCGTCAGCCGAATGTCCCGCGGGCCGACGACGAGCGTCTCCGCGTCTTTCGCCGCGGCTTGCAGGGCGCGGATCGTCCGGGTCCCTCTCGGGACGTAGGCGGCGCCTAGCTCGGCGGAGAGGCGGAAGGCCCGCTCGACCGTAGGGCCGGACGGACGCTGCGAAGTCGTTACGATCAAGACGTCACCCGCTTAAACATTTTTTCGAGCTCGTACGTGCTGAAGCTGACGACGATCGGCCTTCCGTGCGGGCAAGTGTACGGCTGCTTGCAGGCGGCCAGCCGCTCCAGCAGCTTCTCCCCGGATTCGCGCGTCAGAGCCTGGTTCGCCTTGATCGACGCCTTGCACGAGCACATGATCGCGGCCTGCTCCCGCAGCACGCGCAAATCGACGTTCTTCTCCCGGATGATCCACTCCGCCATCTCGCGAACGATCGCCGCTTCGTCGCCTGACGGGAACCAATGGGGCACCGCCCTTATGATAAAGGTATTGCCCCCGAAATCCTCCATATATACGCCCGCGCTCTCGAAAGCCGCGAGACGGCCGCGAAGAACGGCGCATTCGTCCGGGGCGAACTCCAGAGTCACCGGAAGGAGCAGCTCCTGGCTCGCTTCCTCCGGCCGTCCGAACTTGTCGAAGTAATATTCGTAATGGACGCGCTCGTGCGCGGCATGCTGGTCGATCAGATACAATCCTCTCTCGTTCTGGGCGACGATATACGTGCCGTGCAGCTGTCCGATCCAGACGAGCTCCGGAAACTCCGGAGCGCCGGCCGGAACGGACGGAGCGGCGAACGCGCTCTTCCATACCTCGGTCGGAATCGCATCCGCGGGCGAGGCCGCCGCGGGCCGGTCGGACGCCGAACGGACTTGAGGCTGCCCGGCTTGGGTCCGGACCGGCGAAATCGGATCGGGCCTCCGGCTCCCGGGCGTTGCCGGGGGAGGGGACTGCCAGTCGTAGGC
>JAEZZE010000010.1 GCA_023418755.1 Bacillota bacterium
CGCCTACGGCCTCAGCCCAGACCAATAAGCCCGCTCGGCGTGCTTATCTCTCGCCTCCGGCCTCAGCTCAGACCAATAAGCCCGCTCGGCGTGCTTATCTCTCGCCTCCGGCCTCAGCCCAGACCAATAAGCCCGCTCGGCGTGCTTATCCCTCGCCTCCGGCCTCAGCACTGACCAATAAGCCCGCGCGGTGTGCTTATCTCTCGCCTCCGGCCCCAGCCCAGACCAATAAGCCCGCTCGGCGTGTTTATCTCTCGCCTCCGGCCCCAACTCAGACTAATAAGCCCGCTCGGCGTGCTTATCTCTCGCCTCCGGCCTCAGCACTGACCAATAAGCCCGCTCGGCGTGCTTATCAGGTACACCCTGTTTCATCTCTAGCAACTTGGCTAATGAGACATTCCTTTTCTATGACTCCGTTTGTGTATCCGGAACTCACCGAACCGCCACCACATGCCGCTCGATGCCGGCATAATCCACGACGATGCGGATCTCCGCCCAATCTGCCGCAGCCCTCAGCAGCTCGGCTACGTCACGCGCTTGGCCAGCTCCAACCTCCCAGGCGACGATCCGCGGGAGCATAGGCAGCTCCTTAAGCTGCCCCGCCATCGTCCGATACGGGTTCAGCCCGTCCTCGCCGCCGTCAAGCGCGAGACGAGGCTCGTGATCGCGCACCTCGCGCTGAAGCCCAGGAATATCGGAAGACGGAATATACGGGGGGTTGGACACGAGAATATCCACTGCCAGCCCGCCTCCCGCGGCCGACGTCAGAAACGGCTGCAGCAGATCGCCCTGGACGAACGAGATGCGCCCGTCCGCCCCATGCTTCCTCGCATTGCCGCGGGCTACTTGCAGCGCCTCCTCCGACAAATCGGACGCCGTCACCCGCCAGCCCGGGCGCTCCGCCGCCAGCGTTACCGCCAGCGCGCCGCTTCCCGTGCCGACGTCCAGCACGACGGGAGCGGAAAGGAAGGCTTCCCGTCTTCCGGTTCGCCCCTCCTCGGCGGAAACCTCCTCTACTTTCGCTCTCCTGGGACCCGCGACCTTTGCACTTCCGAGACCTGTCGCTTCTCCCTCTCTTCCGAGACCTGTCGCTTCTCCCTCTCTTCCGAGTCCTGCCGCTTCTCCCTCTCTTCCGAAAGCTGCCGCCTGCCCATTCGCAGCCGACCCGGCCCCGGCGCCGCTCTCCGGCCAGATCAGATCCCCCGCCTTCAGCACGGCTTCCGCCAACAGCTCCGTCTCCGGGCGCGGAATAAGCACCGCCGACGATACCTCGAAGGCCCGCCCGTAAAAATACTGCTCCCCGACCGCATACTGAACCGGAACCCCTGCCGCCCGCCGCTCCAGCAGCTCTAGCCAGATTTTATTTTTCTCCTCCGGAAAAGGGTCCCGCAAATCCCGCAGCAGCTCCGCCTTCCCGATGCCCAGCGCATAAAGAAGAAGAAGCTCCGCGTCCGCGTTCGCTTCCTCGACTCCGGCTTGCCCCAGTCGATCCGCGCCCGCTCGCCAGGCTTCTCCCAACGTCGGCGGGCGGCCAGAATTTCGTTCCAAGCTCACGCCCAGCCCTCCATTATTGCTTCATCTGCTCGCGTTCGAGAATTTCGGCCTGCTCGGCCAGCGTCAGCGCCTGGACGATCTCGTCCATGTCCCCGTCGAGCACGTACTCCAGACGGTGCATGGTCAGGCCGATGCGATGATCCGTCACCCGGCTCTGCGGGAAATTGTACGTGCGAATCCGCTCGCTGCGGTCGCCCGTTCCGATTTTCTCCCTGCGCTCTCCGGAATATTTGGCCTCTTCCTCTTGACGCTTGATGTCCATGATGCGCGTCCGCAGCACCTGCAGCGCCTTATCCTTGTTATCGTTCTGCGATTTGCCGTCCTGGCAGGTCGCCACGATGCCCGTAGGCACGTGGGTAACGCGCACGGCCGACTTGGTCGTGTTGACGGACTGGCCGCCGGCCCCGCTGGAGCAGAACGTATCGACGCGAATGTCTTTATCGTGAATGACGATGTCCAGCTCTTCGGCCTCCGGCATGACGACGACGGTCGAGGTGGACGTATGAATGCGTCCGCCGGATTCCGTCTCCGGCACCCGCTGCACGCGGTGCGCTCCGCTCTCGTACTTCATCTTGCGGTAGGCGTCCGGTCCGCTGACCGAGAAGATAACTTCCTTGAACCCGCCCAGGTCGCTTACGCTCGCTTCCAGCATTTCCGTGCGCCAGCCTTGGCTGTCCGCGTATTTGGCGTACATGCGGTACAGCTCCGCGGCGAACAGGTTCGCCTCTTCCCCGCCGGCGGCGCCGCGAATTTCCACGATGATATCCTTGCCGTCGTTCGGATCCTTCGGCAGCAGCAGGAACCGAATGTTCTCCTCCAACCGGGCGCGGCGCTCGTCCAGCTCCTCGATCTCGAGCTTGACCATCTCGCGCAGCTCGTCGTCCAATTTATCTTCCTGCATCGCCTTCGCATCCTGAAGCTGCGTCAGCACCTGCTTGTATTCTTCATAAGCGCGGTACGCATCCTCGAGCCCGGCTTGCTCCTTGGCGTAGGTTCTCAGCCGCGCCGAGTCGCTCACCACGTCCGGATCGCTCAACAGTTCGTTCAGCTTCTCGTATCGGTCCGCCAAAACTTGCAGACGGTCTAGCACTATCCTCATCCCCCGCTCGTTCGCAGTGTTTACGTTACCCCTTATTATAACACACGAAAGCAATAGCGTGCGGGAGTGGCGGGACGATTTAGATCAGATCCGATTCCTCGAGAAGCCTATAAATCATGACCACCGCTTCGGCTCTTGTCAAATTCGCCTTCGGAGCAAGCCGCGAGCCGCCCTTGCCGTTCATAAGCCCGGCCTCCAACGCATCCGCCAAACCGGCGGAAGCCCAAGGGGCCGCCCGGCTCCGGTCGGCGAACGCGGCGAGAGCCGTCTCGGGGTCCGCGGACGGAATCCGCTCCCGGAGGCCCGTCAGGCTCATTGCCCTTGCGAAGACCGTCGCGGCTTGCTCGCGCGTCAGCTTGTCCCGCGAACGGAAGGTGCCGTCGGCATACCCGCCGATCAGCCCCTGCGCGTAGGCCGCCCGGATCGGGGCGGCGGCCCGGCTCGCCGGATCGACGTCGGCGAACGGCAGCGCCCCTTCTTCCGGCTTCAACCCCAGCGCCCGGACGAGCATGGCCGCGAATTCCGCGCGCGTAACTTCCCGGTTCGGCTCGATGTCGCCCTTGCCGGCTCCTTCGATCATGAGAAGGGAGGCCAATCGTTCGATTTCGCTTTTCGCCCAATGCCCTTCCAGGTCGCCGAATACGGTGCTGCCGCTCACCGCCGCATACGTGCTGTTCGTCAAGCTGCGGATCGACGCGTAGGCTCGGCCTTCCCGCTCGACGATCCTCGCAGGCACGGGACGGAGAGCGCCGTCCGGCTCGATGGCGACGGCTGCGACATCCGCGCCCCGACCGACTCCCTCCGGCAGGAGGATCGTTCTCTCGACGTAACCTTTGAACGCCGCCTGCGCGGTCTTCCCGCCATAGGCAGCCGTCACGGAATAATTCACGGGCTCCGCAAGCAGGCGCAGGTCCCGCCCGCCAACCGCCTCGGATACGCGCTTCCTTTCCTTGTCGGTTAGATCAGAGGCGGTAATGCGCAATACGATCCTTTCCGGACTTGCATTCTTGCCCAACCGGGCGGCCAATGCGTCCAAATCCAATTGCCGAGCGGGCAGCTTGTAGGAGAAGCGTTCCGCGCGAATTTCCAGCGTCGCATGATGCCGCACCAGTAGGTCGGCGACGCTTCCGCTCAACTCGATCGCCGCGCCGTCCGCATCGGCGTCCGCCAGAAGCGCCACGGAAAATTCATCGGCCTTCTCGGAATCCAGCCAAGCGGCAAGCTTGGTCTCGTCCAGCGATACTTCCGCTATCGCCCGCCCGTCGTAGCGAACCGTTCCGACGACCCCGATATCCGTTTCCTCGCCGTTGATCAGAAGCTTGGCCTTGGCCGGGGAAGGCTCCTTGGGAACAGGCTGCAAGGGAGAAGCTCCGTTAGAGGACGAACCTCCGTTTCCGTTTCCATTTCCTCCGCCGCTTGCCGGAACGACGGGGGCGGAAGCCTCCGACTCCGCGCCGGGACCTGCGGCGTTGATCGCCTTAACCGTAAACGTATAACTCGTTCCGTTAACCAGCCCGCCGACCTCGATCGGGCTGGCTTCTCCGGCGACGACGACGTTCCCCGGCGTGGCTCTAACCTCGTATCCGGTAATTCGGCCGCCGCCTGTATTGGCCGGAGGGACGAAACTTACGGTCGCTTTGCCATTGCCCGGAGCGGCCGTCACTCCGGTTGGAGCTTCCGGCACGCCTATCGGGGTGGCGCTCAGCACGTTGGAGCTCTCGCTCTCCCCGCCGGCTTGGCCGACGGATTTGACGGAAAAATAGTAGGTCGCGCCGTTGGTCAATCCCGCGGCCGAATATCCGTACACGGCTTCCGACACGGACCCGATTCTCGTCCAAGCGCCGTTTTCCGATTCGCCCAGGTAGACGTTGTAGCCTTCGGATCGCTCCGCGGGGCTCCATTCCAACTCGACCCGGGAGTCCCCCGCCGCTGCCGTCAGCAGCCTGGGAACGCCGGGAAGGATCGGCGTCGTATCCCGGACCGCCACGTTCAGCGTCCGGTCCGGACCGGTGCCGAAACGGAACGTCAGCGCGACGTTGCCGACCGGCTGCACCGCCAAATACGTTCGGGCGATCGTAACCGTATTCCCGTTAACCGAGTAGTCCGTACCCGGGCGCAGCTCCGCTCCGCCGTTGAAAATGCCGGTCAGCGAGTTGCCGTTCAGCGTCAGCTCGATCTCCGCGTCCTCGTAGTCTCCGGACAGCTCGTACTTGTCGAAATCGGCAGATTCCGGGAAAATCGAGCTTGCCGCGACAAGGAAGTATTCGGCCTTCAGCTCCGCGCTGACCGGCAATCCCGCCCGGTAGGCGATCGCTCGCACGATCGACGCGTCGCCCGGTTGCCCCGTCAGCATCGCCCGTCCTCCTCGGGAACTTGCCAGCGTCGGAGCCGAGCCGTCCGTCGTATAATAAATCTCCGCGCCGTCCGTCTCCGTGCTTAGCGCGATCTCGTCGCCGGATTCGACGGCCGAGCCGCTCGCCAGGTCCGCGGTCGGCATCGCGGCCGCTCTCAGCACTTGCACTCGATGGTTGATTCCTTCCGATACGTATACGTCGCCGGAACCGCTAATCGCCAGCCCGTAAGGCGTCAAGAACTGCCCCGGCTCCGTCCCCATGCCGCCCCATTTGGCCAGGAACGTCCCGTCTTCCGTGAATAGCCGGACGCGGTTGGCCGCGCCCGCTTCGGTGACGTACACGTTGCCGGCAGAGTCGATCTCGATCGAGCTGGGCAGCACCAACCGGCCGTCTGCCGAATCCGCCCCGTCCCATGCCCCGAGAAATTCCCCCTCGGCGGAAAAAATCTGGACTCTGTTGTTCAACGTATCCGCGATATAGATCCTGTCTCGGCTGTCCACGGCAATTCCGTAAGGCTGGTCGAGTTTCCCTTCCTCGATGCCCGGACCTCCCCAGTTCGCAATCTCCTCGGCTTTGAATTCGCCGCCCGGCCCCGTCTGTCCGATATCGAATTTGCGAACGGCGTGGTTATCGGTATCCAGCACGTAGAGATACCCGTTCGCGTCGATCGCGATCCCCCTCGGCCGGTCGAACGGTCCTTCCTCCGAGCCGCCCCACTGCGCGATATACCGGCCATCCGGACCGAACTTCTGGATCCTGCTTTGCGTGATATCCGCCACGTACA
>JAEZZE010000089.1 GCA_023418755.1 Bacillota bacterium
GCACGCGATACCGCTTGATGAGGCGCATCCGCTCGGATTGTATCCGCTTTCCGCTTATCGATGCCGTATTGTTCATCCTGTCGCCTCCTCCTGAATTTCACTATATCAGCGGCGAACCCAAAAAGAATTATCAATGATTTTAGAAACGCTTCAGTTTTTTACGCACTTCCCGATCGATCAAAAAAAAAGAATCTCGCTATCCCCGCGAGCTTGCGAGGACTCAAGATTCTACTTATTATCCGTCCCGGGAAGGTACTGGGGAACCGTCAACTCGATCGTCGTTCCGGCGCCGGGCTTGCTCGTAATCGCAATGCCGTATTCGGCTCCGAATTTGAGCTTGACCCGTTCGTTCACGTTTTTGAGCCCGTAGCCGCCCGACTGCGTCGAGGCGACGGCCCGGACCAGCTCTTCCGGCATTCCCGGCCCGTTATCGCGAACCGTGAACACGATCGCTCCTCCCCGGGCGGCAGCAGACAACCACAGCGTTCCACGACCTTCGCCGACCTGATTCACCCCGTGCTGGATCGCATTCTCGACCAGCGGCTGCAAAATCAGATTGATCGTAGAGTACCGATGCACCGACTCGTCGATCTCGTAAGCGACGTCGAAGCTGTAATCCTGCATCAATTGAATGACTTCCAGATAAGAACGCACGTTGTCCAGCTCGTCGCGAACGGAAATGATATTGCTGCCGCGGTTAAGCGCGGTTCGGTAAAAGCGCGACAGCGACGTGACGGTATGGCTGATATCGTACGCATCCTTGCGAAGCGCCTTCCAGTTGATGAAGGAGAGCGCGTTGTATAGGAAATGCGGATTGATCTGCCATTGCAGCGCTTTGAGCTCCGCTTCCTGCTGCTTGATTTTTCCGTTGTACGATTCTTCGATCAGCGCGTTGATCCTCTCCAGCATGCTGCCGAACCGGTTGGTCAGCTCGCCGATCTCGTCGCGGTCCGCGCTGTGCACGTTCAGCGTCAGATTGCCCATCTCCACCTTCTTCATCATCATGTTCAGCGCCAGAATGCGCCGAATCATCGTACGGGAGAACATCGTAATGACCGCAAGCATGATCGCGACGCAGACGACAATCATGCCGACGGTGGCGCTAATAATCGACCCGGCCTCCGCCGAAGCCTGATCGGCCGGCACGAACCAGTAGATCGTCCAGTCGCTTTGCCGCAGCGGCTTCCTGGCCAGAAACAGGCGCGTGTCTCCCAGCTTGACGGTTCCGTCCTTCAGCGTGAGAAGCTCCTCCGAAGCGAAATCGGCAAAGCGGGTCGCGAATTGGTTGGCGTAGATAAGTCGGCCTTGGCCGTCGGCGATGACGACCCCGTTGTCATGCTGCATTTCCGCAACGCTGAAGATCGTCTCGTCATCCAGGCTCATGTAGACGACGTGGGTGTTATCGCTGCCTAAGCTGCGGGGGAACTTCGCGGTCACGAACAACCCGTCGTCATAGAACCAGCGGTATTGGTTGGGCGCGGAATCGAGCGTCTCCCGGTACCACGCCTCTTCGGAGACGCGTTCGGACGAAAGCAGGAGCGTGTCGTATTCCGGCACGTCTCCTTGGGCGTAGAGCGTAATTTTCTCCACCGCGTTATCGAGGTTTTTCATCATATTGACATAGGGAGTCAGGTAGCCGTTCAAATCCCGGGACAGATTAACCAAGTCGAGGTAGTCGTTCTCGACGATCTTCTGGAACGTGAGGTTGTAAATAATCGAGCGAAGCGTATGGCTGTATCTCTCGAGCGAGTTGTCGATGCTGCCCGTCACCGTCGCGACGTTCTTGTCGATGCCTTCGAGCGTCCGATACTCCAGCATCTGCCTCGACTGGTTGTACGCATAGACGCCCAGAATCAAAATCGGAATAATGACGACGACCATATAGGAAAGGAACAGCTTGTTCTTGAAACGAACGCGGTTGAACAGCCCGGGCGAATGGAGGCTCATAGGCTACGACTCCTCCCGGAATTGCGCCGGCGTCTTGCCGAAATGGCTCTTGAACAGCGAAATAAAATAGGGCACGTTGGCGTAACCGACTTTCGGCCCGATATCCACGACTTTGGCGTTGGTCGTCTGCAGCAGCTCCTTCGCCTTCTCCATCCGGTGCAGCGTCATATACTTGTTCAGACTGATGCCTTTCTGTTTCTTGAACAGGTAACTTAAATAGCTCGGCGACAAATAAACTCGTTCGGCCAGCCGCTCCAAAGACAGATCCTGATCGTATTCGCGCTCGATCCATTTCACGACCTCCTCGATCGCTTTCGAGGAGCCGTCCCCGATCCGGGCGGCGTTCGGCGGAGAATGCTCCTCCAGAATCGACCTCATGACGAAGCGCAGATCGGCGAGTCTCGTCGTTTTGTGCACGCTTTCAAGCTGTTTGTTGAAGAGCTCGAAATTTTTTCGCGCGGAGACGTCGAACAGCGCTTTGACGACTTCCATGCAGACGTACTTGACGTAGATGGACGACAAGCGGTCGCTGTTCTGCAATTGGTCGAACAGCTGTTCGAACCGTAAAGAAGCGAAGTCGAAGCGCGTGCGCTCGATCTGCTGCTTGACTTCGTCCAGCATCTCCTGAGCGGTTTCCGTCACTTCGTTCGGCGACGTTCGGTTCGTCGGCACGACCGCCCCTTCGCTCCAGAAAAACTTGCCCTCCAGCATCGTCTCCATCGTCTGGTATTCCCGAACGAGCTGATCGAGCGTCTCCACCGGACCGCTTACGACAACGGCGACGTCCTGCCCATAGTCGGCCTTCAGCCGATCGGCCAGCGTTCGCGCGATGCGGACGAATTCGTCCGCGGCTTCGCCCGGCTGCGTCTCCGCGAACAGCAGCGCCTGGAATTCGTTCAAATGAATCCATTCGCGCCATCGCCCGACAACGGCGTCAAGACGCTCCTCGAAATCCGGCGGCGTTCGGTCGAAAAACCGGCTTCGCGCATCCAGCATCAGCAGGCGCAGATTCGGCGCGTAGCCGAAATCGGCCAGGTTCATTCCCGCATACTCGTCGGGCTGAATACGCCCGGAGAGCAGATCGGCCAGCAGCCGATTTTTCTCCATCCGCGATTCTCTGTTGTACGCCACCTCCATTCGTTCCACCTGCTCCCGCTCCTGCCGTTCCTCCTCGCACTGCTGAATCGCCTGGGAGAGCACCTTTAGCGCATCGGTCATCTGAATCGGCTTCAGCATATATCGGATCGCGCGCACGTCGATCGCCCGCTGGGCGTACTCGAACTCCCCGTAGGCGCTCATAAAGATGATTTTGACCGGCCAGCCGGCCTCCCTGATCCGATCCGCAAGCTCCAGTCCGTCCATTCCCGGCATCCGAATGTCGGACAGCACGATATCGACCGGATGACGTTCCAAATAGGCCAAGGCGCTCTCGGCATTATCGGCTTCGGCCAGCTCCAGTTCGAGTCCGAACTTATCGACCAGAAACCGCACTCCCTCCCTCTCGAATCTATCGTCGTCCACCACGAGCATCCTCAACATGCCGCATCCCCCTTCTGCTTGCCCGAATGTTCAACATCTTGTTCGACACTAGCTTACCAACCTCCTTCTGTCCGAAATCTGAACGAACGCATCTTATGTCTTCGTTCCTTTATCATATTGAACGAGGGTAGAGAAGGACTTCCCGATATGGATGCCGATTCCTTGGCCGCCGGCAAGCGAAAATAGGCATTTTTGAATATTTTGAACAACAACAATAAACAACGGCATTCCTAATGGATACAAGGGAAAGCCGTTGTTTATTTTACTCGAAAGTATTGTAAGGCAAGAGCAAAATCCTAGCCGTGCAACCTGCCCGGTTATCCAGATGGAAACGGAGAAGCCCTCACCCCTTCACGGCGCCGGCAGCCAGCCCGCTGACCACATATTTTTGGGCGACCAGCGCAATGAACAGCACAGGCAGCGTGATGGTGCAAGATGCAGCCAATAAAGCGCCCCAGTTAATTTCCGTATACGAAATGAAATTAAACATGGCAATCGGCAGAGGCTTCGTTTTATCTCCCGCCAAAATCAATGAGAACATGAAGTTGTTCCAGGAGAAAATAATCGCGAGCAGCGACGACGTCATGACGCCGGGACCCGAGATCGGCAATACGATCTTGGCGAATACGCCCGACTTGGAGCAGCCGTCGATCAGTCCCGCCTCCTCGATCTCCGTAGGCAAAGTTTCGAAGAAAGAAATCATGATCCACGTAATGAGAGGAAGCGATACGAGCATATGGCTCAAGATCAAGGCGGTATACGTATCCACCAGATTCATTTTCGAGAATAAAATGAACCAGGGAATGATGAAGGTCACGCCGGGCACAATCCGGGCGACGAGAATGATGATACCCAGCCCGCTAAGACGGTACCTGGCAATTCCGTATGCGGCGGGCAGTCCCAATAGCAGCGCGCCGATCGTAGATCCGACGGCTACGATCAAACTGTTTATAATATATTTTAAAAAATGGTGTTCTTGAAATACGCTTCGGTAATTGTCCCCGGTAGGCTGGAACAGGAAGAAGCTGTCTGTCGACATGATTTGCGTTTGCGTTTTGAACGAGCCGATCAGCATCCAGATCAAGGGAAACGAGAACACGATTATAACCAGAAGGATAAGCGACGATGACACGATTTTGGAGCCCGTTCGGCTTCTCAATGAGCTCCCCCCACTCTTTTGCGTAGCATTAAAACAAATAGCGTAAGCCCTGTGACCAATGCGAAAAACAAGACGATAAGCGCGGATGCCAGCCCCAATTTAAAGTATTGAAAACCGAGGATGTACCCGTAAATATTCAAGGTTTCCGATGCATAATTCGGCCCGCCCTGCGTCGTTGCATAGATGATGTCGAACGATTTCAACAAATCGATCAGCCGCAGCATGACGGCAATGATAATGGTCGGACGAAGCAGCGGAAGCGTAATATACGCGAATTTCTGCCATACGGTAGCTCCATCGACGTCCGCAGCTTCATAAGGCTCCTTCGGTAGGGTGGACAGGCCGGCCATGACGATCAGCGCGATCATGGGCGTCCATTGCCATACATCGATAATAATGAGGGAAGGGATCGCCTGGCTCTCCGATCCGAGCCATACCAAAGGCTTCAATCCGACGGATTTGAGAAGTGTATTCGCCATGCCGATCGAAGGCTCGTAGATCAGCATCCACACCATGCCCATTGCAACGGGCGTAGCGACCATCGGGAGCAGGAAAACCGTCTTGACCGCGCTCTTCCCATAGAAGCTGCGGTTCAGCAGTAAGGCAATGGCTACGCCCAATACGGTTTGAATGACCAGGGAACCGCCCGTGAACATCAACGTCAACCGTACGGAGTCCCAAAACCTCCCTTCCGTTGCCAAACTGATATAATTGTCCAAACCGACCCATTCAGGCGGGGCGACGCTAGACATGCTCCATTCGAAAAAGCTGAGCCTGAACGTATAAAGAATCGGAAAAAGCATCATCAGGATCACGAACAATACGGCAGGCGCGGTATAGACCCATTTGAGCTGTCGATCGAGCCATCCTGTTATCATCTGTATGCTCCTTGCAGATTAGAATAGGGGTGAACCGGAAGCATGAATCTTTTCCGGTTCATCCCCCTTCCTCTTATTTGTTTTCTTTATCGATTAACGCTTGCAGTTTGTGATTGGCTTCCTCCGCTGCCTCCCGAATGTCATATCCATTCATCGCCTTGGCGATGATGTCGCCGACAATGTCGCGGGCTTCTCCGACGTTCACGACGTTCGGACCGTTATACGGTTTGCCGCTTTGGGAAACTTCCGTAATGAGGGCGCCCAGTTCCCCCGGAAATCCGGCTTTGCCGTCCGAACTGTTCCAGACGGAAGCACGCGCCCCCGGCACGCCGAATTTCTGCGTCGTCATGACCATTTCCCGGGAAGTCGCCCACTCGATGAACGCCCAGGAAGCCTCCTTCATCGTCGACTTGGCATTGATCGCCAGTCCCCACGGCGCCACATTCTGCACAATCGACCCTGCGTCTCCCGCAGGAAACGGCGCGAATCCCGTCTGATCGGACACTTTGGATTTCGACGGATCGGTTACGCCCGTATGGATGCCGTTGGACTCCGTCATGAAAGCGACCTTGCCTTGCGCGAACAGATCGATTGCTTGCGGCCAAGCCATATTGAGTACGCCGGGCGGGCCCGCTTCTTTCAGCAGTTTGGCTTCGATCTCTAGCCCCTTCACGGCGGCCGGTTCGCTTACGACGGCTTGGCCGTCCCGGATAAAGTCGCCGCCCGAAGAAAATACGAACGAACTTGCGCCGTTCACGATCTGGTTGGACTTGGCTCTTGTAACGAACCCGTAGACTTCGTTGTCCGGATCATGGAGCTGTTTGGCGGCTTCATACAATTCGTCCAAGGTGGCCGGGACGGGAATGCCGGCTTTCTCCAACAAGTCTTTGCGATAATAAAGAATGGATTGCTCCACAAAGATGGGAATGGCCGTGATCTTGCCGTCTACGGTAGCCGTTTGAATGGAGTTTTCCGTAAAATCCTTGAAATCATAGGCATCGTCAGCTTGTTCGATATAGTCGTCGAGCGGTTCAATCCAACCGTTCTGGACGTACAATTTGCCGGATTGAAGCGGACGGTGCATGAAGACATCCGGTGTCGCCGCGCCAGCCGTGAATTGTACCGTAAGCTTCTGCGTCAGTTGATCCTCGAAGAAGCTCTGAGCGTCCACCTTCATGCCCGTTAAGCTTTCAAATTCCGGAATCAACGGCTTAATGGCTTCCGCCCAAGGCAAATTGCCCAGATAGACCGTCAACGTCTGCCCGGCAAACGGCTTGTCTGCGGAGCTCTGTCCGCTTGCCGGCGGGGACGACGCCCCGGCGCCTTCGTTATCGTTGTTTCCTCCGCAAGCGGCAAGCAGTCCGATAATCAGAAAGGCGGAAGATGCGTATAGCAGCGTTCTTTTTGGGCGCAAAATAGATCACTCCTCAAATTTTGATTTGCACTTTGAATAAATCGGGGTCTTTGGGCTTGGCTAGAAACGTCGCCGCTTCTTCCAAAGAGAGGATTTTGGAGATGAGCGGTTTCAATTGGAATCGGCCTTCCTTCACCCATTGAAACGCCGGCAGGAACGTATGGTTGATCGCCATCGACCCTAGAATCGTCCAATCCTTGTTGTATACCTGGAACGGCTTCAGTTGCACCGTCGCGTCCGGCGCCGTTACGCCGAATTGGAGAAATTTTGCGGTTGGCCCCATACATTGCATCGCTTGCTGAATCACGAACGGGATACCGGAAACGTCTACCACCACGTCGAAGCCATACGGGTATTGCAGCAATTCTTCCTCCAGGCGGTCGCTGAGCAAAGCCTTCGTCGCGCCCAATTCTAAAGCCAGATCCAGCTTTTTCTGCGACACGTCTACGACGACCAGCTCGGATGCGCCCGATCGCGAAATCGCTTGCACCAATTGCTGGCCCATCGCTCCCGCGCCGAACAGAATGACGCGGTCGCCCGCTTTCACCTGCAGCCGGTTCATTCCGTGGACAACGCAGGCAAGAGGTTCAATGAACGCGGCCTCCTCGAAGGTCATCGTATCGGGCAACCGCACGACGTTTTGCATAGGGACGCGCACGAATTCCGCCATGCTCCCGTCCACCGTGTTCCCCAACGCACCCCAATTGATGCACTGATTGGCTCGATGCGTCAGGCAGAACTCGCAATGCCCGCAGAACAAGGACGGATCCGCGGTTACCCGATCGCCGGGCTTGAACGAGACGACTCCTTCTCCGATCTCATGTACGATGCCGGAAAATTCATGGCCCGGTATAATCGGATACGGAGAAATGAACTCGCCTTCGAAAATGTGAAAGTCGGTACCGCAAATCCCTACGTTCTCAACTTTGATGGTGACTTCCAACGGCCCCGGCTTCGGATAGGGCACGTCGCGTACGATTGCATGATGCGGTCGATCAATGACCAAAGCTTTCATGTTCCATTCCTCCCGCTGTATAGCTCTTAGGGACCTCTTACGGGTAAAAACCCGGATCCTTCGTCTTGTTCAACAAGGTATTGCGAATACGCCAATCCCGGATCACGTCCAGCAAGCGCTGCCGGATATCCCGGTATGCCGCGTCGTCCCACAGGTTGTCCGTCTCGCCGGGGTCGCGAATCAAATCGTATAGTTCTCCGCAGTCCTGATCGAGATAATGAACGAGCTTGTGAGTCCTGCTTCTCACCATCGTCAAGTAGCGGACTTCTTTCAAAAGCCAATCGTCGGGATGCTCCGCAAACACGTATTCCCGCCCCGAATGAATATCGGGCAGCAAGGATCGGGCGTCCCGGTCTTCCGGCAATGCAATGCCTGCGAACTCCAAAACCGTGGCGGCAACGTCCATATGCTGAATCAACGCATCGCTCCTCTTCCCGGCCGGAAGTCTGCCGGGCGACCATACGATCATCGGCACTCGGGTTACCGCGTCGTACATCGTCCATTTTTGGATATGGCCGTGATCGCCAACGCAATCTCCGTGATCCGATGTGAAGATGACGATCGCATCGTTCAAATAGCCTTTGCGTTCCAAGGCGTCCATGATTTCCCCGATCTTCTCGTCGATCAGCGTCACATTCGCCGCATAGTACGTTCTCAGACGACGCAGCTGTTCATCGGTCGGATCCTCCTGCCATTTTACCGCGTCGTGGTTGTTGTCGATCATCTCCCGGCGCAAGGCGGCATGGGGGTAGGGCTGCTTCGCTTTCTCCTCGTCCGTCGTATGAGGGATCGGAACGTTCCTCCCTTCGTACCGATCGACATACCGCTTAGGCGGATCGTACGGCGGATGGGGGCCGGGAAACCCGATCTGAAGAAACAACGGCGTGTCCGTCTTCCGGTTCTCGATGAACCTCGTGGCCATATCGCCGACGAAGACGTCGGGGTGGTACTTCTCCTCCAGCGGCCATTCGAACGATCCTAAAGATGTCGGATAGTCCGGGTGCTCCGCCTTGTAATGATGGCGCGACGGCTTCCGCTGTCCGTTGTTCATGAGATACTTGTCCCACTCGTCGTAGAACGGCCCGTGAGGATGCGTGAATTCCATCGGGCGGTCCTTGTTCTCCACGACGAAACGCTGATCGAACCCGCACGGGACATCATAAGGCGTCGTGTGCATCTTGCCAATGTTCACCGTGTGATATCCGGCCTCCTGTAGCAATTCTACCCAGGAATGCCTCCACTCCATCTGATTGTGGAAGACGCCTTGAGAGTGCATATAACGTCCGTTAAAGAAACTGGCCCTGGATGGCGCACAGGATGGGGCCGTACAGTAAGTCTGCGCAAACGATACGCCTTCCCTGGCCAATCTGTCCAAATTCGGCGTGATCATGTGCGAAAACCCAAAAGCTTGAACCGTGTCGTAGCGCTGCTGGTCCGTCATGATGATAATGATATTCGGCTGTGTCATCTTACCCTCCCGTTTGCAAAATTGGATCGGAGTCGATCCTGCCATTTCACAATAAGGGATTCTCATGGACGGTTATATACCTAAAATCGAAAATAAATAACGATAGATCGTACAGTTTTACTTTGGAGTTATTTCTCTCTTACTTCCTCTCTTGGACGAAGTTATAATGTGAAAATACGACAAGAGCATCTAAAAGGAGACTATCCATGGCGCATGCGAGAATGAACATCTTCAATAAAATCGTCCTCCTTGTCATCCTGCTGCTCATTCCCGTCATTTTGCTGTACGGTTATTCCAATCGGGTGAGTCTCAACGTGGTGGAGAAAGAAATCCGGACCTCTACTTTGAATCAATTGAACTTCTTCCTGCACCAAATCGACAGTCATATCGATCAACTGGCCTTGTTCCCGGTCATTCTTAGCAACGATCCCTATATACGAGGATACATGGAAGGAAGGCCGGCCGATTCGTTCAAGTCGTATAAGGAAGAATCGAAAATTGCCGAAAAATTGAGTCTGCAAAGCGTATCCAGCAGTTGGACCAACGATCTGACCTTGTTCGTGCCTTCGGACCGCAAAGCGATCTCTTCCAACAACTTTATCTCTTATGATGGCTCGTTTCTCCCGGATGCCGACATGAAAAACTGGAGCTACGAACGATCGCCGGAGTTCGACGATGAAAGACAATTCACCAGGCAAATCGCCGCTCCCATTACGGCCATCCGTCAGGATCAGTTGAGCATTATCCGAATCTCCTTCTCCGACCGGAACATTGCGACACTGCTCGATCAATTCAAGGCCGGGGGACAAGGCGACCCCTTCCTGCTCTCGCCTGACGATCGCACGATTCTGAATTCGACCGCCTCCTTACGGCAGATCGAACAATTGGTTCGCTTGTTGTCCGGAGATTCACTGCCCGATCGCGGCAATCGGATCGTAGAACTGAACGATACGCGTTATTTGGTGAACTATACGAAGTCCGCAAGTCTCGGATGGTATCTGGTCGATTATGTCCCTCTGGGGATCATGCTTTCCCCGATTACTTCAAGCCGTACCTTGTTCTACTCTTCCATCGGCTTGTTGTTGCTGTTAAGCTTGCTGGCATCGTTCCTGTTATACCGGAATGTGCAAATTCCGATTCGGAAACTAACTCAAAGCGTGCATAGGCTAAAAATCGGCGATTTCTCGACCCGCATCTCTTATATGCCGCGCAACGAATTCGGATTTCTGATTACCGGCTTCAACAAGATGGCCGAACAAATTCAAAACCTGATCCAGACGGTTTATATCGAGAAGCTTCACGCCAGAGAAGCGACTTTAAAGCAGTTGCAGTCGCAAATCAATCCTCATTTCCTATACAATTGCCTGTTCTTCATCGTCAACTCCATCAAGCTCGGAGACACGAATTCGCCGATGATCATGGCCCAGAACCTAGGGGACTATTATCGATATAATACCCGGCTGGAAAGACAGCTTGTATCCCTTCGGGAAGAAATCGATTTGATTACGAAATACCTGGAGATTCAGAATTTGCGAACGCAGAGCATTCATTACGAGATTGACATTCCGGAGTCGATGATGTCCCTGCAGATTCCTCGCTTGCTGCTCCAGCCTATCGTGGAGAATGCCGTGATTCATGGACTTGAACCGTTGCCCCAGGACGGAATCATCGTCATTTCCGGCAATCGGGACGACGAAGAGTGTCGTATCCAGATCGAAGATAACGGCGTAGGCATGCCTCCCGAAAAAATAAAAGCGCTGCAGCGCGAACTGGAGATGCCGGTCGGAGAAGAAATGGGCTGCGGACTATGGAACGTGCATCAACGCTTGGCCTACCAGTTCGGGAAAGGCTCGGGATTGGAAATCTCTCCTTCGGTCGGCAGAGGCTTGTGCGTCGTGGCCAAATGGAGGAATAAAGACTGAATGAACGGCTGCTGAAAGGCAGAACCGGACAAGGAGGGGTCTTCATGTTCAGTTTATTGCTGGTTGACGACGAAATTCATGTCGTGGAGAGGCTGGCCTCCACCGTCCCATGGAACGAAGTCGGCATTCAAAAAATATATAAAGCCTTTTCCGCCGCAGAGGCGTTGGAAACGATTCGCGCTTCGCAAGTGGACATCGTCATCACGGACATTCAAATGCCGGGAATGACGGGCCTTGAGTTGGCCCAACAAGCTCGGATGTTGGAAAAAAGGAAAACGCGGTTCATTCTGCTATCCGGACATGCGGATTTCGATTACGCCCGGGAAGCCGTCTCCCAAGGGACAGAACAATACTTGTTGAAACCCGTCGCGGAAGCCGAGCTTCTCCGGACCGTACGCCGAGTATTGGACAAACTGAAGTCGGAGTGGGATGAAGTCATCTCCAAACAGCGCATGACCGCCCTACTCAACGAACATATTCCGTTCATCCAGGAGAAGCTGCTGAACGAATTACTGTCGGGGCGACGATATGACGATCAGGAATTGCGCGACAAACTGGACAAGCTGGATATACCGGACTTTATTGGAAAACCGTTCGCTATATTGCTTGTTCGCATGGAAGGCAGAATGTTGGAATATGATCCGTATCCTCTCTCCCTTATGGAATATGCGGTCGGCAACATCCTCCGCGAGCTGTTGGGAGAAAGGTTCGAAGTATGGCACGGCAAAGATACGCACGATTATCTGGTATTTCTCGTGAAGCCCGGACGGACATTATCGATCGAAAACAACGATCAAAAAAACGGGCTGCACGATATGCTGCTCCGACTAACGGCTGACTTTCAGGAAGCGGTCGGCAATTATCTGAACGGCCACGTTTCCGTTCTGGTCAGCAGATGGGGCGTCTTCCCCAAGGATCTCCTCACCTTCTACCGAAGTTCGATCTCTGCGCTTCGCCGAAGAATCGGAGACAGCCGGGGGCTGGTTATGACGGTTGAAGACGAATTGGAAAAGGCGGAAATTCGATCGCTGCAAACCGTCTATGAATACCCCAGTTTGAATCATTTGCTTGAAACGGGGCAATGGAGCGCCTTTGACGAGAAGCTGGAGCGTATCTTCAACGAACTCAAGATCAAATGGTCGGAATCCCACGAGCATATGGCGGAAGTCTATTTCGCCATCGCTTCGGCATTCGCTTATATCACGCACAAAAACGGACGCAAACTTTCATTATTCGCGGAATCCGATTATCGGTATATGACGAGAAGCGTACCGTTCGCCTCCATCCAGCAGCTTCGCGAATGGGCCCGACGTTCGGCCTTCATGCTCAAAGAAGATACGGAAAAGGAAACGAACTCCAATCGCGCGGCCATCATTCGCCAAATAAAGCAGATCATTCAGGAAAGCTCCTTTGCAGATATTACCTTGCAAACGCTGTCCGAAAACCTGTACCTTAATCCGTCCTATATTTCCAAGATATTCAAATATGAGACCGGTGAACTATTAAGCGACTATATTCATCGCCAAAGAATGGACAAAGCAGCCTGTCTGCTGGCGAACAGCCGGAATAAAGTCTATGAAATCGCTGCCAGCTTAGGCTATCAGCGCACTCACTCGTTTATTTACGCCTTTAAAAAGCATTACGGGTATACGCCTCAAGAGTATCGGAGCATGCAATCGGACTAATATCAAAAAGGAACGCGGACCTCCGCGTTCCTTTTTGATCTGCCTCATCGGATTTGGCAAACACCGCTTCCTTCCAGTCCGCCGATTTAGTCCGTCTACGCTTCGGCAGACGGATGCCGGATGATAGGTTCGCCGGTTTCTTCCCGGATCTTCACTGCTAACGTTCGTCCGTTCCGCAAGGACGGATGTCCAGCAAGAAGGAGAGCGGTTGGTCGGGCCGGAGCAAATACTGCTCCAGCGTCGGAGCGTAACCGCAGCTATGGTTCCCGATTCCGCTTTGGGCGGCGTCCAGCTTGACGATCGTCTCGTCGAGCTTGGTCAGCAGATGAACGTGGCTCGTTCGCGTCAAATCCTCGGTAGAGTAATGATGCGCGCCGACGTTGAACGCGAGGCCGCCGACAGCCGCGAAGCGCAATCCGAGACCCGAGGCGTTCGTCACCGCGGCCCAGCGCGCGTCGGCTTTGTTGCCGTTCTCCTGCGGCTTGATGTAAGGCACGAACTGCTCCTGCACCGTACCTCCGTAGATGCCGAGCTTGCCGCTTTCCTTGCGGTCGGCGTAGCATTCGTGCGGCCCTCTGCCGAACCAGTCCATCCGGTCGAAGCTGGACGGCATCGTCAACTCGAAGCCGAAGCGGGGCAGCGGCGGCAGCCCTTCTCTCGGCTCGACGCGCGTTTCGAGCCGAAGCTCGCCGCGTGCGTTTACGATTGTAGCGGTCCGCGCTCGGAATGCGACGCTTTCGCCTCTCGCGCCGATGACGGAATCGACCGTTACCACGAGCCCGGACTCGTCCGATCGGCTGAAAGTTACATTTCGAACGTGGGTTACGAGTCGGTCGTAACCGGCCTTAACCCATTCCTTCGCCATACGAACGTCATTGTCCAGCGGAGCGCGCCAGAGGTTCAGCTTCGGTCCGGAAGCCAGCAGAGGAACGCCGGCGACGGACCATTCCTCGAGCTGCCCGGAACGCTTGCAGAACGACAGCTCGAAATCCTCTCCCTGCACGCGGACGCGCGTGTCTTCTTCTTCGATGCGAATCTCGCTTCTCTCTACCGCCGCCATCGCAAGCTCCGACTGTTCCGTTAGAGCTTGCGGAACGATGAGCAGAGGCAAGTCCGCCCAAGCCGTCTCCAAATCCGGATCCGCCCATAGCGCATTCTCGCGCAAGACCAAACGAACATGAACCCAATATTCGCCCGATTCGAGCACAAGCCCCTCCGAACGACCCTCGCGATGGGCCGCGAAAGCGGGCAACATCTCTTCCGGAAGCGGAATATGCACCGTCTCCGTCTCTCCGGGCCCGGCGGAAAGCGCGGGAAGCTCTCCTCCGGCGATCGTTGTCCCGTCCCGCTTCAATTCCCATTCCCCCCGCAGATGGGACAGCGTCAGGAAATCGTAGCGGTTGCGGATCGTCCATTCGCGGGTTGCCGCATTCCACGACTCCGTCTTGACCGGTTCGAGCGTTTTTTTGTACTCCAGCAGCGAAGCTTTCGGCGTACCGTCCGGGAACAGCAGACCGTCAAGGCAGAAATTGCCGCTGTGCGGCTCCTCTCCGAAGTCGCCTCCGTATAAATAATACGGCTCGCCGTCCTCGTTCCGCCGCCCGATCGCCAGATCGGCCCATTCCCAGATCAGGCCGCCGAGCAGGCGCGGATACTTGTAGACGGCGTCCCAGTATTCCTGCAGATTGCCGACGGAATTGCCCATCGCATGGCCGTATTCGACCATGAGGTACGGGCGGCTGTCCGGCTTGTTCGCTTCGGCGATCAGCATGTCGACGGACGGATACATCGTGCTGACGATATCGACGATCGGCGCGTCGTACGCTCGCTCGTAATGGATCGGACGGGTCGGATCGGCCTCGCGCACCCAGGCGGCCATCGCGTCGTGGTTCGGACCGTACCCCGATTCGTTGCCGAGCGACCAGACGATAATCGACGGAAAATTGCGGTCGCGCTCCACCATGCGCCTGGCCCGGTCGATATACGCCTCGGTCCAATCCGGATGCTTGGACAGGAAGCTTTCCGCGGCTCCCTTCGCAAAGCCCGGCGTCTCCTGGTTCACGCGCTCTCCGGTAAACGCAAAGCCGTGCGTCTCCAGATCCGCTTCGTCGATGACGTACAACCCGTAACGATCGCACAGCTCCAGAAAACGCGGGTCGTTCGGGTAGTGGGACAATCGAACCGTGTTGATGTTGTGCCGCTTCATCAGCTCGACGTCCCGCTTCATCGACTCGACGGTCGTCGAGAAGCCGCGCCAAGGATCGAACTCGTTGCGATTGACTCCCTTGATAATAATCGGCTGCCCGTTGACGAGCAGCTTGCCGTCCGCGACCCGGACGTTGCGGAACCCGACGAAAACCCGCTTCACCTCCGCCGCCTGACCTTCCGGCGAGATCACCGTGAGCAGCAGCGTGTACAGATACGGCGTCTCCGCCGTCCACGGCTTAGGATTAGCCAGCGTTGCGCTCAGCGTCACGCTTCGTTCCTCTCCCGGGGGCGGCGAGACCGCTTCGCCGCGCTCCAGCACGGATCCGCCCTCGGCATCCAGCAGCTCGATCCGCAGCCTGCAGCCCGGCTGCTCCGTCCGCGACAGATTGGCGACGGCCAACGCCACCCGCAGCTCGGCTCTGTCTCCGCCATCCTTCCAATCTGCGACGACCTTCGCGTCCCGAACGGAGACCGGAGCCACGGCCAGCAAATACACATCGCGGAAAATGCCGCTCAGCCGCCACTTGTCCTGACTTTCGAGATAGGTTCCGTCCGACCACTGGTACACCTTGACCGCCAACACGTTGTCCCCGGGAACGAGCTTGTCCCCGATGTCGAACTCGGAAGCCATATGGCTTCCCTGTCCGTATCCGACAAACGAGCCGTTAACCCAGACATGGAAAGCGGAATCCACCCCTTCGAAAACAAGGCGCACGCTGCGGCCTTCCCAAGCCTCGTCGATTCGAAACGCGGTCCGGTAGCACCCGGTCGGATTGTCCCGAGGCACATGCGGCGGATCGACCGGGAACGGATACGGGCAGCTGCTGTAATGCGGCCGGCCGTATCCGTGCAGCTGCCAATTTCCCGGCACGGGAAGCTCGTCCCAGTCCCCGTCCGCATAATTCGGCTCCTCGAATTTCGGCGGAGCTTGCTCCGGCGATTCGCAATAGCGAAACTTCCAACTCCCGTTCAATAAACGAAAAAAAGGGGACGCTTCGCGCGCCTCCTTCATAGCCGACTCTCGGCTCGCATAAGGAATCAGATAAGCGTGCGGGGGCTCCGTATTCCTCCCCAGCACGTCGAGATTCATCCAGTCGGGCACATCGTCCCGTCCGGTCCCCTGTCGCAGTTCCAGCATAGCTTCTTTCTCCTCCGTTTCTTTATTGCCCTCTAAGCACCTTTTCGAAAAAGCCCGCCCCGCCGACCTGTCCGCCCTTGAGCACAAGCTCCAGCCCGTCCAGCCCCGCCTCGTCGGAGAACGCCCGGCATAGCGGCGCACCCGGAGCGAGCGCGGACACGCATTCGAGCGCGTAGATCCCCAGCTCGCGGGCGACGTAGCCGGACGTGTCCCCTCCCGCGATCAGCACGCGGGACAGCTCGGCCCGAGCGACAAGAGTCCGGGTGAGCGAGCCCAGCTCGGCACCGAGCACGCGGCTGCTGTCCTCGGCCCGCAGACCCTGTGTCTCGAGCGCAAGGCGCAGCTCGGCGATGCTCGGATCGGCAGGACCCGATGCGGAATACAACACGACGCTCCGGCCGGCCATCAAGTGCTGCTTGGCTTCCTCGAGCAGGCGTCTCCTCGCCTCGTCGGCCAGCTCCGGGCGGATCAGCTCGTGAACCGGCACGCGAATGCCGGCGAAACCGGCTTCGAGCGCTTCCGCGATTTGCCGCTCCGTCACCGGCGAACAGCTCCCGGATACGACGAGCAGCCGGTCGACGGGAGCGACGGTCGTCTCCGTCGCGCCTCCGCGAATCGAGCCGTCCGCCTCTAAGCACGCGCCTATCGCGTATTCGACGCCGGACGAGCCGACGACGAACAGAGGTCCCGAGCGCTCCGCCTCCTCCAGCATAAGCCGTCCCGCCGTCCGCAGCCGCTTCTCGTCGAAAGCGTCGAACAGCACGATGTCCGGCGCTTCGTCGCTTAGCAGCGTCTCCAACCGGGAGCGAACGTCCTCCATCTCGCCTTCAAGCGCCAAAATATCCAGCAAAGACGTGCTTAGAGACGTCTGCTTGGACAAATGGAGGCGCAAATCCGCCTCGTCCATCGGCGTTACCGGATGGCGCGACATCGTCGGATGGCGGTCGAGCCGGTGCACCTTCTCCCCGGCCGTCGCGAAATGATGGCCGAACAGCGTGTACCTGCCCAGGTAAGGCACCCCGACCAGCAGCGGAATATAACGCCCGCCGAACACTTCGCGGCCGATCTCCGCGGCTTTGCCGATGCTGCCCGTGTCCGGCGAGGAATCGAAGGTCGAGCAAATTTTGTAATGGACGATCGACGCCCCGGCGTCCTTCAGCGTTTCGAAGATCGGCCGCAATTCGCGCGCCATCTCGTCCGGCGACATGGAGCGGCCGACGCCGGCCACGCCGAAGGCGTCGGC
>JAEZZE010000208.1 GCA_023418755.1 Bacillota bacterium
CTGGCCGCCTCCCAAACCTGCTCGTCGGTCGCCTTCAGATCCCCGTAAGCGATGTTCTCGCGGATCGATCCGGCAAACAGGAAGACGTCCTGCTGCACGATGCCGATATTTCTGCGCAGCGACTTCAGCGTCAGGCCGCGAATGTCTTGGCCGTCCACGGTAATGCGACCTCCGGTGACGTCGTAGAAACGCGGCAGCAAACTGCAGATCGTCGTCTTGCCGGCGCCCGAAGGGCCGACGAAGGCGACCGTCTCGCCCGCGCGAATGGATAAGTCGACTCCCTTCAATACGTCCCGACCTTCCTCGTAGCCGAACGACACATTCTCGAAACGAATGTCTCCTTGCAAGGAAGAGGCTGCGACGGCATCCTTCGCGTCCTGAATATCCGGCTCCGTGTCGATGATCTCGACGTAGCGCTTGAAACCGGCGATGCCTTTCGGATAGCTCTCGATGACGGCGTTGATCTTCTCGATCGGCCGGAAGAAAATGTTCGACAGCAAGAGAAACGCCATAAACTCCCCAAGCTCGATTCTCCCGTCAATGAAAAACCAAGCGCCGCACACCATCACGAATATCGTAATGAGACGCATCAGCATATAAGTGACCGAGAAGCTCTTCGCCATCGTCTTGTAGGCGAGCAGCTTCGTCTCCCGGAAGTTGCGGTTGTCGACGGCGAACAGCTTCTTCTCGTGCTCCTCGTTGGCGAACGATTGCACGACGCGAATGCCGCCGACGTTCTCCTCGATTCGGGCGTTGAAGCTTCCGACGTTGCCGAACAACCGCCGGTACGTGTTCGTCATGCGGCCTCCGAACACGATAATCAGCCAAGCCATGATCGGAATGATGACGAACGTGAGCAGCGCCAGCTCCAGGTTGATGTACGCCATCAGCGCGAAGGAGCCCGCCAGCGTCATGATCGCGATGAAGATATCTTCCGGCCCGTGGTGCGCGATCTCCCCGATGTCGTTCAGATCGTTCGTTACTCGGCCCACGAGATGTCCGGTCTTGTTGTTGTCGAAGAAGCGAAACGACAGCTTCTGAATGTGATCGAACATTTTCCGGCGCATGTCGGTCTCGATGTTGATGCCCAGCATATGACCCCAATATGTGACGATATAGTTCAGCACGGTGTTGAGCGCGTATACGCCGAGCAGACCGAGGCTGGCAAGCACGATCATCCGCCAGTTGCCGCTCGGCAGCAAATCGTCGATGAACGCGCTGACCGCCAGGGGAAAACCGAGTTCCAACAGTCCCGCGATCACCGCGCAAGCAAAATCGAGAATGAATAAGCCCTTATAGGGACGATAATACGAGAAAAACCTGCGAAGCATCGTTAGACGTTCCCCTCTCCTTCGTCAGCCGCGTCTTCGGATCGCGGCTCCTCTCCGATTTCTTGAAGATCAAACAAATGAACGTAATCTTCGATAACATGGTCCAACGCTTTCAATTCGCCGGACAGCATCGGACGAATCGACTCGAATTCCGACTGGACGAGCTGATTGGCGAGCGTATTGCGCCTGACCTTCAGTTGCTCCAGAAACAATAGGACGCGGCCCCGCCTGAACGTCTGGGCTCCCCTTGCCCCATGTCCGCCATGCGAGCCTCTCGCTCCGCGGTGCGCAGGGGGCTCTTCCCGCCGTCCGCGCCCGTGACCGCGTTCGCTTGCGTCTCCTTCTCTATGCCTCATTCCCTTCCCTCCTCGTATACATTTGCATACAACCACATGTATGCAAATGTATACGAAAATGCAAGAGACGTCAACTCTATTTTAATGGGCACGCCTCTCCCGGCGTTGCGCCAAGTTGAAGAGACATGCCCATTCCTTGCGGTTCCGTCCGGATTACTGTCCGAACTTCCCTTTTCTAACCTTATTGACGTCGTACATGTGGACCGTGGTGCTGATGACAAAGTCGGGAGGAGTCTGGCCTCTGCCGTTGCGGTGACCTTGAATGTGCTCCGGGCTCTTCTCCCAGTTTTTCCAGGCTTCCTCGGACTCCCAGCGAATGAAGACGACGACTTCGTCCGTTTCCTTGCTTCGCTTGTTCGTCATGACGGTAATGTCGATCAAGCCTTCCCGCTCGTCGAGAATGCCCTCCCGGCTGAATCTCTCGACGACTTTGTCGGCTTTGCCCTTCTGCACGACAATCGTCCTAGTCTGAATAAGCATCGGCAGCTCCTCCTTGAATTCCTTTTATTGAACGGCGCGGGCCGCCTCTTTGACCATCTCCAGCTCCGTGTTCAAGCCTCCGCCGGACAGGTACCAGAAGTTCGGGTTAAGATAGACGATTTTACCGTTCTTGTAGGCGTTCGTTTTCTTGACGAGTTCGTTCTCGATCACTTCTTTGGCCGGCGCCGCGCCGTCCCCGCTCACGACCGCGTCGCGGTCGACGACGAACAGAACGTCCGGGTTTTTCTCCGCGATAAATTCGTTGGAGATGCTGTTGCCGTGCGTATCGACCTTGATGTCGGGATCAACCGCGGCGAAACCGAAAATATCGTGAATGCTGCCGAAGCGCGAGCCCGGTCCGTAAGCGCTGATTTTGCCGCCGGTCGTCAGCACGATCAGAGCCTTGCCCGCGCCTTCCGCCTTGCTCTTCAGATCCGCTACCGCCGCGTCGTATTCTTCAAGCGCCGCCGCAACTTCCGCTTCCTTGCCGAAAACCTGTCCGATAACGTTGGCGTTGTTTTTGAAAGACTCCAAGTAGTTGGCCGTGTCGACCGACATTTGGATCGTCGGAGCGATTTGGCTCAGCTCCTCGTAGGCTTCGCCCGTTCTGCCGCCGATGAAGATGACGTCGGGCTTCAGCTTGTTCAGCTTCTCGAAGTCCGGCTCGAACAGCGTGCCGGCGTCTTCGTATTTCGCGTCGTCGTATGAGGACAGGTTGCCGGGGATCGACGCTTTAGGCAGCGCCAACACTTCGATGCCCAGTTTCCCGAGCGTGTCGAGCGTGCCGTAATCGAATACGACGACTTTCTCCGGGTTTGTCTTAACGGTTGCCGTTCCGAGAGCGTGCGTAATCGTCACTTCGGCCGGCGCCGCGGACTCGGACGGGCTCGCGGCTTCCGAAGGAGCCGCGGATTCGCTTGTCGACTCGGAAGGGCTGCTTGACGGGCTTGCAGCGCCTTCGTTATCGTTTTTGGAGCCGCAGGCGGCAAGCAGCGCCAGCGCCATGACGGACATCAGAATGAGGGATAATGCTTTCTTCACAATGAACCACTCCTATGAAATATGTTTTTAGAGCTTGTTCAAAAAAGTCCAATTTTTGAACGCGCGCTTTTATATCGTCAATTGGCCCGCGGATGCAAACCAAGAGAACTCAAGAGAAATAGACGCATACTTTTTTTCCGTCCACGACGTGGATCGGAATGTGCATATCGTAAATATCCTTCAGCACCGCCGTGTCGATCATCTCGTCCGTCGGGCCCTCCCTGACGATTTTCCCTTCCCTCATCGCGACGATATAGTCCGAATAGGCCGACGCGAAGTTGATGTCGTGGAGAACGAGCACGATCGTCTTGCCGAGCTCGTCGGTCAGGCGGCGCAGCACCTTCATAATCTGGACGGAATGCTTCATATCCAGATTGTTCAGCGGTTCGTCGAGCAAAATGTATTCGGTGTCCTGAGCGAGTACCATGGCGATGAACGCCCGCTGCTTCTGTCCGCCGCTAAGCTGATCCAAGAATTTGTCCTGCAGCTCCTCCAGCTCCATGTAGCGGATCGAAGCCTCGATATGCTTGCGGTCCTCGGCGCCGAGCCGGCCTTTGCTGTACGGAAAGCGGCCGAACTGAACGAGATCGAGCACGGTCAGTCTGACGTTGATCGAGTTCGCCTGCTTCAGGATCGATATTTTTTGCGCCAGCACCCCGCTGTCCGTCTTTCTGACATCCAGGCCGTCGATCAGCACTTCGCCTTCGTCCGCCGCCAGAAGTCTGCTGATCACGGAGAGCAGCGTGCTCTTGCCCGCGCCGTTCGGACCGATGAAGGACGTGATTTTGCCCTTGGCGATCGTGGTCGAAACCCCGTGAACGCCGTGTTTGTCTCCGTAACGCTTCGTAATGCCTCTTGCTTCGATCACGTTGACTTGCTCTCCTTCAACAACAAATATAGGAAGTAGATTCCTCCGATGAAATTGAGGATGACGCTAAGCGTCGTCGAGAAGGTGAACACCCGCTCGACGATCAGCTGCCCGCCCGCCAAGGCGACGATGCTGATCAGTATGGTGCCGGGAATCACGACCGCGTGACGGAACGTGCCGAGCATCCGGTAAGCGACGTTGGAGACGAGCAGCCCGAGGAAGGTAACCGGACCGACGAGAGCCGTCGACACCGCGACGAGAAGCGCGATCGCGACGAGCAGCCGCTTCGTAATGCGCTCGTGCGGAACGCCCAGATTCACCGCTTGCTCCTTGCCCAGGGCCATGACGTCCAAATACTTGAAGTCGCGGTAGAAGTACGACAGCACCAGCAGCACGAGCACGACGGCGATGATCAGAACGTCGGTATTCATGTTGTTGAAGCTGGCGAACATTTTGTCCTGCACGATCAGGAAATCGTTCGGGTCGAGCAGCATCTGCATAAAGCTGGCGATGCTCGAGAAGAACGTTCCGCAGATGATGCCGACGAGCAGCAGAAAGTAAAGATGATTGCCTTCCCTTTTGAACAGCAGCTTGTACAGCACGCCCGCGAACAGCACCATCAAACCGACCGCCAACGCGAACTGCACGTTTTTGGCCATCGACGTAAGCACCGTGGAGCCGAACAGGAACACGATCGCCGTCTGCAGCAGCAAGTACATCGAATCCAAACCGATCAAGGTCGGAGTCAATATTTTGTTGTTCGTCAGCGTCTGAAAAACGACGGTCGAGATCGAGATGGCCGCTCCCGTCAGGAGTATGGCCAATATCTTCTTGGAACGGCGAGGCAATATGTAGTCCCAATTGCCGCTGCCGTCGATCGTCATGAACAGGGCGATCAACCCAAGCGCAAGCAACGCAAGAGCAAGCAGCTTCCATTGGTCACGCATGGCTCCTCCTCCTTAGCAGCAAGTAGAGGAAGATCCCGCTTCCGATGACGCCGACCATCAGTCCGATCGAGATTTCGTACGGATAGATGATGATTCTTCCAAGAATGTCGCAGGCGAGCACGAACACCGCGCCGAGCAGCGCCGTGTGCGGAAGGCTGCTCCGCAAGTTGTCGCCCTTGTACAGCGAGACGATATTCGGAATGATCAGACCGAGGAACGGCAAGGAGCCGACCGTCAGCAGAATGACCGCGGCCACGAGCGCGACGATCCCGAGACCGAGATGAACGACCTGGCGGTACTTCAACCCCAAATTTACGGCGAATTCCTCGCCCATGCCGGCGATCGTAAACCGGTTGGCATATAGATAAGCGAGCGCGATTAGCGGCAGGCTGACGTAGAGCATTTCGTATTTTCCCTTCAGGATCGAAGAGAAGTCCCCGAAGAGCCAACTGTTCACGCTCTGCAGAAGGTTGTGCTTCAGCGCCAGGAAAGTCGTGACCGAGCCGACGATGCCTCCGAACATCAGGCCGACGAGCGCGATCAGGATCGGATCGCGGAATTGGATCCGATTCAATATCCGCATGAACAGCAGCGTGCCGCCAAGCGCGAACGCGAACGCGACGACGATCTTGACGAGCGGCGACGCCGCTGGAAAAACCAAGATCGCGACGAGAACGCCCAAGCTGGCGGAGTCCGTCGTCCCGGCCGTCGTCGGCGAGACGAATTTGTTCCTCGCGAGCTGCTGCATGATCAGGCCGATGACGCTCATCCCCACTCCGGCGATCAAAATGCTGACCAATCTCGGAATGCGGCTGATCCACATAATCTCCCACTGGTACTCCGTCATGCGGAACAGATCGAGCGGGGACAGATTGGATACGCCGACGAACAAGGAGGTGAACGATAATACGATAAGCGCGATCCATAAATAACCGATTTTCATTGCGACTCTCTCTTCGTGATAATGATTCTCATTTGCACTTACCTTTATCATTTTACATAAAAAAAGAGAAACCGGAATGGACTTTTCGGTTTCTCGATGGACTTTTCTATTTCGCTCTTTCGTCGGACAGCAAATAGTCGACGATCTGGTCGACCAGCCGCTCGTGCATCTCGGCGTTATACAGAAACGGCTCTCCCAGTCGAATGAACAGGCAGCGCCGTTCCCCCGAAGGCTCCTTCCACCGTCGCTCCAGATTCTCGCAAAAGGCGTCGTCCGCCGGGAACTCGACCAAGAAAAGCGCATGGTCGCTGTCCAGCTTCATGACGTCGCCGATGTCCGGCAAATCCAGAAATCCGATGTCGTCGGCCGCGGGCGGAGCCTGGAAATGCAGCTCGTCGTAGAGCAAGTCGGTAAATTTGCGCTTCAGCTTGCCGTACGTCCGGAAGTTGCCCCTGCGCACGCCGACGATCAGGAAGGGCGTCTCCCGCAGACGCCCTTCGACATGCTGCTTGGCGTTGTCCGTTTTGCTGTCGAAGTCGGTCAGCCAACGCTGCGCGACGGTCTCCAATCCGAGCAGGCGCGAGAAATCGGCCAGACGTTTTTTCCAGGAATGCTCGCGCCAGGGATACACGGTCAGCGGCGCGATCGTCCGAAGCTCGGCAATCAGATCGTCCGCCAACGGTCCCGACAAAATACGGTCGGGCTTGGCTTCCCGAATTTCGCGCAAATAGCTCTCCCTGTTATCTTTATCCAGGTCCCAGTCTCTTTGCAGCACCACGCGCGGCGTAAGGCCGAGAACGGCCAAGTCGCCGCGAAATATCGGACAGAGGACGGCGACCGAGGCCTGCGCCCGGGCGGCGTATTCCGTCGGCGTGACGCCCATCTGCTTCTTGAACAGTCTGCTGAAATAGTATTCGTCCGGATAACCGACCGAGTGCGCCGCCTCCGTCACGCTGACGTCGGAATCGGCCAACAGACGCAACGAAGCTGCCAGCCTTCTCGTAATTAAATATCTAAGCGGGCTTAGCCCCGTCATTTTGCGAAACGTCTTATAGAAGCGGCTCGAGCTCATGCCCGAATTTTTTGCCAGCTCTTCCATATCCAGCGCGGCATCGTAGTTGTCCCTGATTCGCTGTCTCGTCTGCTCCAGGTAAACGCTCAGCTCCGCTTCGTCGCGCCCCCCCGTACCGCGCCCGG
>JAEZZE010000223.1 GCA_023418755.1 Bacillota bacterium
AGCTTATTCCAAACAAATTGCCCGAATTCCGACACTTAAGCGCGCCACACGAGCTTATTCCAAACAAATTGCCCGATTTCCGAAACTTAAGCGCACCACGCGAGCTTATACAGCTCCCGTAGCCTCAGCATCGATTATTTACACGTCGCACGAGTTTATCCGCCTCTGAACGCGCCTCGCGCCACCCGCCTAACGGAGCCGGAACGGTTCCGTGTCCACCTGGGAGGCGAATACCTCCGTGGCGTAGCCCTTCTCCTTCAGTCGCTCGGACAGCCATGCCGCGACGCTCGGCTTCATGATCTTCTCGGCGTGATGCCCCGGATCGACGATGGCGATACCCGCCGCCTGCGCATCCTGCGCGGAATGGAAGTCGATGTCGCCTGTCACGAGAACGTCGGCTCCGGCGAAGATCGCATGCCGGATATACCTCGCTCCCGATCCGCCCAGGACGGCCACCTTGCGGATCGGTTTCGCCCCGTCGCCAACGACGCGGACGAAAGGTACGTCCAGCGCCAGCTTGACGCGTTCCGCGAACTGATCCAGCGACTCCGCCTCCGCCAGCTTGCCGACTCTTCCGAGGCCGAAGGAACGGCCTTTCAAATCGATGCTGTACAGATCGTAGGCGACCTCTTCGTAAGGATGCGCCTTCAGCATCGCGGACACGACTTTTTTGCGAACGCTCATCGGCACGACCGTCTCCAACCGGATCTCCCTCTCCTCGGTCAATTGCCCCTGCTTGCCGATAAAGGGATCGGAGCCTTCCCGGGCCAGAAAAGTGCCGGTCCCTTCGATGTTGAAGCTGCAATGGCTGTAGTTGCCGATCCAGCCGCCGCCCGCGGCGAATATCGCATTGCGAACCTGCTCGTGATGGGATTCCGGCTCGAACACGACCAGCTTGTAAAGCTGGTCGGTATGCACCTCTTCCAGCACGTCGCGCCCGTTCAATCCCAGCGCCCCGGCCATCAAGTCGTTGATGCCGCCCTCCGCCGTATCGAGATTCGTATGCGAAATATAGACCGCTATATCGTTGCGCAGCAGCTCCGCGGCCAGGGCTCCCGATGGCGTATCCGTGCGCAGATGAGCCAGCGGGCGATAGATGACCGCATGATGCGCGATAATAAGCTCGGCGCCCAGCCCGGCCGCCTCCCGCCCCACTTCCGGCGTTACGTCGAGCGTCACGAGCACGCGCTTCACTTCCTTCGCCGCCGTTCCGACCTGCAAGCCGATCTTGTCGTCCGGCACCGCATAATGCTTCGGAGCGAGCCGCTCCATCAATTGGACGATCGTTTCCCCGCGCGCAAACATGCGAGCACCTCCTTGATTTCCTTGACGTCCTCTTCCCACTCCCGCGCCTTCTCTGCGGCTTCCGGAGCAACGGAGTGCTTAAGCTGCAAAATGACCCTTTCCCGCTTGGCGATTTCCTGCTCCCATTTGCGATAAAAGTCCTCGTTCGGACTTCGCAGTAACAGCGGCCCCATCTCGTATAAGAGCGAACGGGATACCCGCTCAAGCGAAGGAGCGAGCAAGCGCTCGTCGTACAACCGGGACTCGATCGCTTGCGCCTCTTCCTCCGAGCGAACGAATCTCGCTCTCATCAGCGTATAAATGACTCCGTCTTCCTCCAGCAGCAACTCGTCGTCAAGCGCATACCGGTTCTCCGATAGCCAGAGTCTCACCGCATCCTCGGCTACGTGCGGCGAGAGCACGAGCGTGCTCACGCCTGCCAAGCACTCCCCCGCCTGCTCCAAAATGCGGGTCATCAAGCTCCCGCCCATTCCGGCGATCGCTACCGTATCCGCCTCGCCCGGCCGCAATACGGCCATTCCGTCACCCAGGCGGACCGATATTTTCTCCTCCAGTCCCGCTTCGGCCACTTGTCTTCTGGCGGCTTCGACCGGACCGGCGTTAACATCGCCGGCCACGGCGAAATCGATGATTCCTTCAAGCGCCAAATATACCGGAAGCAGAGCGTGATCGGTCCCGATATCGGCGAAGCGCGCCCCATGGGGGACGCGGCTCGCCAAAGCCGACAAACGGCGGGACAGCTTCAGCCCTGCTCCCGAGTCCTTGAAATCCTTCGTATCCGTCATCCGTTACGCAACCCATTCCATCCATTGTTTTCGCAGGCGGAACATACCGATGCCCGCGATCAAAATTTTAATCAAAATTTCCGTCTGAATCCACTCCGTGCGAACTCCGTACATCGCCGAATAGATCTCCGGCATAAACCACAGAACGAGAGCGGCCGCGAACATGGCCGTTCCGGCCGAAGCAAGCCGAACATGCAAAAACCAGCTTAGCCACAAGAACAGCAGCGTCGCGGGAAGCCAGAAAATCTGCACCTCGAACACCGATGCGGCCGGAGCATGCTCCGCGAGCAGCAAGGCGTACAGCGCGATCGTCGCCATCCATCCGAGCCATTGCGGCAATGCCAGCCTGAGCCAGAGGCCGCAGCAGATCCAGGCGACGGCTAGCAGCCCCAGCAACCAGAGCAGAGCAGATCCCTCAAAGCCCCATTGCAGCCCGACGATCGTCAGCCCGGACCCGAACAGGAAAACGATTCCCGCGCCTAGCCAGGCGTACCCTCGTGCCGGCCGGCTTTCCCGCTGCTTGACCCCGACGAAGGCGAGACCTCCGGCAACAAGCAGCGCGATCGCTATTTGCAATAGCAGGGGAAACGCGCTAAAATGAAGTACGATAATACAAATCAAGGCAAAAATTCCAGAAGCAAGAAACCATTGCTTGGCGGAAGCCTGACCGATCTTTTTCATCACGGCGCCGGTCACGCCCCGAGGCCGATCTTCCAAATCCTCCAAATATATGTTTTGCAGAAAGTCGCAATACTGCTCCGGCAACAGCTTGCTACGGCGCCAAGATTCGATTTCCTTCACGATGAGGTTTCGTTTCTCTTCCTCATTAGCGGCCATGCCGACGAGCCTCCTCGCACCGTTTGAACAAAAAGACCTTCAACCATTACGGCCAAGGTCTCTGCAACAATTTGCCTTTATTCCAGAAAATCCTTTAATCTCTTGCTGCGGCTAGGGTGACGCAGCTTGCGCAGCGCTTTGGCTTCGATCTGGCGAATCCGCTCGCGGGTAACGCCGAACACCTTGCCTACCTCTTCCAGCGTGCGCGTGCGTCCGTCATCCAGTCCGAACCGCAGGCGTAGCACGTTCTCTTCCCTCTCGGTCAGCGTATCCAGCACGTCTTCGAGCTGCTCCTTAAGCAATTCGTAAGCGGCGGCGTCCGCCGGGGCAAGAGCCTCCTGGTCTTCGATAAAATCGCCCAGATGGGAATCGTCCTCTTCGCCGATCGGCGTCTCCAGAGATACCGGTTCCTGAGCGATTTTCATAATCTCCCGTACTTTATCGACGCTGAGCTCCATCTGCTCGGCAATTTCCTCCGGCGTCGGCTCGCGCCCCAATTCTTGAAGCAATTGACGGGATACCCGGATCAGCTTGTTGATCGTTTCCACCATATGGACCGGAATCCGAATCGTTCTCGCCTGGTCGGCGATCGCCCGGGTAATGGCCTGCCTGATCCACCAGGTCGCATAGGTACTGAACTTGAAGCCTTTGTCGTAATCGAATTTCTCGACGGCCTTAAGCAGACCCATGTTGCCTTCCTGAATCAAATCCAGGAACAGCATTCCCCGTCCGACGTAACGCTTCGCGATGCTGACGACAAGACGAAGATTGGCTTCGGCCAATCTCTTCTTCGCTTCCTCGCCGTCCGGACCGCCGATCTCGATCTTTTTCGCGAGCTCGACCTCGTCGTCCGCTCCAAGCAGCGGCACGCGGCCGATTTCCTTCAAGTACATCCGAACGGGATCGTTGATCTTGATGCCCGGCGGCAGGCTCAGGTCGTCGTCGAAATTGAATTCGTCGCGCTCGTCTTCGTCGCCCCCGTGGCGTCCAAGATCGTCGTGATCGTTGGATACCTCGATTCCGATATCGGCCAATTGTTCGAAAAACTCGTCGATTTGCTCGGGATCCTGATCGAACGGAGAAAGCTTTTCCATGATGTCTTTATAGGTCAAGGAAGACTTTTTCTTGCCTTGTTCGATAAGCTGAGCTTTGACCTGTTCCAGTGTCGATTCCGTCTCCAGTCCGGTGTGTTGATCGTTTGCCATTACCGACTCCCTCCTCCCCGGGAAACCGCGCTTTACGACATCTTGCGCTGCTTTTCCAGGGCGATAATCTCTATACCCAATTGTAATACCCGCGCTTGATCGCCTTCTCGCGACGCGCGCTTCAATTCCTCGGTCAGGCGCTCGTATTCTCTCTCCATCGAGGCTCGACCGATCGTTCGGATGCAATCTTCCAGCTCCCGTTCGCCGAACGGGACGTCTATCATTGCGATTACGCTGGCCAACCGTTCCAGGCGATCGTCTTGCAACGTCGCGACGAAGCGGCCAACGTCAGGATCATTGTTCTGGGCGTAATAAGAATATAAATAAGCAGCCAAGGCCGCGTGATCCTCCACGTGAAAACGGTCCCCAAGCTTCTGCTCGACGAGGAGAGCCGTGTCTTGGTCCTGCATCATCCAGGAGAGCAGTTGGCGTTCCGCGTTCACATGCGCAGCTCCCAGCGGCGGTGTCTTGGAGGTGAGTTGATTTCCATTCCATACATTATTCCACGATCCGGCAGGAATATCCCTTGCGCTTTCCATTTTCTCCCGCTGTCTGTACTCGAGACACTCCTGCTTCAGCGTATCGAGGGCGACGCCGAATTCCTGGGCCAGCTCTTTCAGCAGAAGCTCCCGCTCCATCGGAGAATTCCGCTTGGCCACAACCCGGACGGCGTCGCGCAAATACCTAATCCTTCCATCTTCTTCTAGGAGTATATGGGATTTCCTCAAATATATAAGCTGAAATTTGACCGCTGAAACCGCGCCCTCGACGATCTCCCTGACGAACGCTTCCGGCCCGTAAGACGTCACGTATTCGTCTGGATCCATCCGGTTCGGCAGCAGGCTGACGCGAACCCGGAAACCGGCCTCTTCCAGCAGAGGAATGCTCTTATGCGCGGCGGCTTGTCCGGCGTCGTCGCCGTCGTAGCAGAGCACCGCTTCTTCCGCGAATCTTCTCAGCACGGCCGCATGTTCTACGGTCAAAGCGGTTCCCATCGTAGCGACGCCGTTACGGACGCCGGCCGACCAAGCTTTGATCACGTCCATATACCCTTCGAAAAGCACGACCTGACCGGATTTGCGAATGGCCGACCTGGCCTCGTGAAGACGGTACAGGGTGCGGCTCTTGGCGAACAGCGACGTCTCCGGCGAGTTCAAATACTTGGGCTGGCCGTCCGAGAGCAGCCGTCCCGCGAACGCGATCGTCTGTCCTCTCGCGTCGTGAATCGGGAACATGATCCGATCCCGGAACCGATCGACGTATTCGTCCGCCTCCTGCCGTTTGGATAACAGCCCCCCGGCTTCCATCTCCTTTGCCGGATACCCTTTCCTTTCCAGAGCCTGAGTCAACGTGTCCCATCTCGGCGGAGCGTAGCCGATGCCGAACTGTTCGATCAAGGCATCGCCAAGGCCGCGCGACTGCAGATAGGCTTTGGCGGGCTTTGCCGCCTCCAGGTTCTGGAGAAGATAGTGATACAACTTCGCGCTGTAGTCGTGGGCTTCCTGCAGCAGCCGCTTCTCTTTCTGAACGGGAGAAGCTTCTTCGGCATAGCTTGTCCACGTGACGGGAATGCCGGCCTCTTCGGCCAACTGCTTAACGGCCTCCGGGAATGTCTCCCCTTCCATCTCCATGATGAACTTGATGACGTTGCCGCCCTTCCCGCAGCCGTAACAATGGAAGATTTGCTTCTCGGGCGTTACCGTAAAGGAAGGCGTCTTCTCGGAATGAAAAGGACAAAGGCCTTTCAAATACTTGCCGTTCTTGGTCAGATGAACGTATTTGCCCACCGTCTCGGAAATTTCGTGGCGGCGCAGTACCTCGTCGATAACCTCTTGAGGGATCATTCCGTAGCTCATGAAAACCACCTGATTTCTAACCCATAATACAATTCGCTATGTGTCGGGAATCTCCTGCATCCCCCTCAATAGAGCTGTCAGTTTTTGTTGAAACCGGCCGCGATCCTCGTCCGTAAACGGACTCGGGCCTCTCGTGCGCACGCCTCCCCGCCGCAATTTGGCCGAGAAGTGCCGTTGCTCCAGCAGCCCTTCGATATCCGACTCCCGAACCAGCTTGCCTCTGGGCGTCAATACGGAGGAGCCTCTGGCCAATCCCAGCGCGGCCAAGCCGTAATCGCCGGTAACGAGAATATCGCCGCGCTTCAGCGCATTCGCGATGTACAGGTCCGCGGACTGGTTACCCGCGTCCACCGTCACGACTTCGACGGAGGGCTCCGGTTTCAGGACGTGGGCATGGCTGGATACGAGCAGCGCTGTCGCGCCGCATTGCCTGACGGCCGCGGCGATCTCGGCTTTTACGGGACAGGCGTCGCCGTCCACCACGACCCGACGAGGCGGGACAATCATCGACACCACCACCCGTTTCAGCCAAAGTTTGCCGTAATATTATATACGCTAACGGAAATCAAAATCCTGCAAAGCCCCGCTTTTTTTATGTTCCCCAATTCTTCCAGTTCAAAATACCCCGGGCAAAAACGCCTTCGGCGTCCCCTGACGCCGGAGAAGCTTTCGTCCTCTCGAATCGTGAATAAAAACCGAAATTTCGCGCTTCACTCCTGTTATACGAAGAAAGTCGATGAAGGGTGGCAAATTCGACAAATTCTCTTATCGTTCGACCTAATCGGCAAAAGAGAACCTCTCGGTTCTCTTCGCTGCGGAACGATCTGGAACGCTCCGCTCTTTCTCGGGCTTACCGTTGAAATTGCTCGAGAATGACGCTGGCCGTTTCCTCGACCGCTTTGTTGGAAACGTCGATGACGATGCAACCGATCTTGTCCATCACCTGGCGGGCGTGCTCCAGCTCCTTCGCGATTCGCTCCGAAGTGGCGTAAGGCGCGGAGTCCGGCAAGCCGATCGCCTTTAGCCGTTCTTTGCGGATCGCGTTCAACGAATCCGGATGGATCGTCAGCCCGATCACCTTCTTCGGAGAAGTCAGGTACAGCTCCTTCGGCGGAACGAGCTCCGGAATGAGCGGAACGTTGGCTACCTTGAACATCTTGTGCGCAAGCACCATGGACAGCGGCGTTTTGGAAGTCCGGGATACGCCGACGAGCACGATGTCCGCCTTGAGAATGCCGGATACGTCGCGGGCGTCGTCGTAGCGCACCGCGAACTCTACGGCTTCCACTTTGCGAAAATAATCCTCGTCGAGCCTATGGTTCAACCCCGGCTCATGCCTGGATTCGTGCCCGAGCGCCCGCTCCAGATGATCGATCAGCGGTCCGAGCAGATCGATGGCGGCGACTTTCATCCGCGCGGCCTGCTCGACCATATGATCTCTGAGAAACGGGATGACCAGCGTGTACAGCACGATGCTCTTGTCCGTCCGGGCCGCCTCCAGCACCGCGTCGATGCTTTCTCGCGATTGAATGAACGCCGATCGCCGAACGTTCACGGACAG
>JAEZZE010000232.1 GCA_023418755.1 Bacillota bacterium
CATCTTTCCCGGTGGTATGTACGAAGGGAAATCCCCTCGCGGGGGTTCCCTCGCTGGTCGATAACGTTATCCCGATTAACCCAGGAAACTTTTTACGAAGAATTCTAGCTGGAAGTCCAGCGTCAACGGGTCGTTAAAATAAAACTCCTGCCCGTTGACTTCGAATACCCGGTTGTTTTTGACCGCCGGCATATTCTTGTACGTCTCCGTCTCGGCGAACGACAGATCCGAGCCCGGAAACTTGCTGAAGATGACGTAGTCGCCGGCGAATTCCGACACGACCTCGGAAGAGAGCGCGTAATAACCTTCCTTAAGCGCCGTTTCCTTAACCTTCTCCGGCATCGCCAGCTTCATCTCTTGATAGAGAATCTCCGTGCCGCGTCCCCAGTTGTCGCCGTATACGTAAATTTGTTTGTCGAACGCCTCGATGACCGATACCGTCGCCTCCGCGCCGATCTTCGCTTTAATGTCCGCGCCGGCTTTGGCTGCCCGGCCTTTGAAGTCGTCTACCCATGCCTTAGCTTCGGCTTCTTTGTTCAACAATTTGCCGATTTCCAAATGCTGAGTCAAGTAGTCGACATTGCCGTACGTGTAAGTGACGGTCGGAGCGATCTCCTTCAGTTTGTCGACGTTCTTGATGTTCGAGAGGCCGATGATCAGATCGGGCTCCAGCTCGATAATCTTCTCCAGATCCTCGTCGGTCACCGCGGCGACATCTTTGAGCGTAGCGTCGAATCGAGGGTTCATCTTGGACCAATCGTCGACGCCGACGAGCGGAACCCCGAGCGACATCACGTTGCCCGCGAACGAGGACAGCACGATGACGCGCTGCGGGTTCGCCGGAACCTCGACCGGACCGTTCTCGGACTCGTATGTGATCGTGCCGGATTCGGCCGGAGATGCGGATTCCGAAGGGGCGGCGGACGACGGTTGCGCGGACGGGCTGGCGGAATTGCCGGCGTTATCGTCTTTGCCGCCGCAAGCGGCAAGCGCCAGCAGCAAAGCAAGGGCAAGCGGAATGAACGTTTTTTTCATCGAAAGGACTCTCTCCCTTAACTCTATAAGAGCTTATTGTTGAACGATCAATCGAACATTCTGCTGGATGCGACTTAGCGTCACATAATTGAGAATGATTATCATAATCGCTATGGGTATTTTAAGGCGAGAGAAGCGAAGTGTCAATAGGAGAGCGGTGGGAAGGGATAAACGGCGCCGCGCTTCTATGCGGATCTCCGTCCCAAGGCTTCCCGGCTTGTGAATCCAAGGCTTTTCTGGGAAAATAGGAGGAAGGCTTGAGGTCCGGTTATTATGCGAAAAGAGGTTACGAAATGACGACAACATCCGTTCACGATATGACTTTCGAAGATTTGGCCGAATGGCTCGGAGAGCGCGGGCACAAGAAGTCGCGGGCGACGCTCGTATGGGAGTGGCTGTACCGCGAACGGACGACCGAATTCGCCGCGATGAACGGCGTCCATCCGGAATGCCTGCAGGCGCTGGAGGGGCATTTCCATATCGAGTCGATGAGCGAGCATTCGCGGCAGGAGTCCAAGGACGGGACGGTCAAGTTTCTGTTCCGGCTGAAGGACGGCAACCTGATCGAGACGGTGCTCATGCGCCACAAGTTCGGCTTGTCCGTCTGCGTCACGACGCAGGTCGGCTGCAACATCGGCTGCAGCTTCTGCGCGAGCGGCCTGCTCCGCAAGAGCCGGGACCTGTCCGGCGGCGAGATCGTCGAGCAGGTGGTGAAGGCGCAGCGTTATCTCGACGGCAGGGGTCTGGGGGAAACCGTCAGCCACCTCGTCGTCATGGGCATCGGCGAGCCGTTCGACAACTACGACAATCTGGTGAAGTTCCTCGAGGTCATCAAGCATCAGAAAGGGCTGGCCATCGCCGGGCGCCACATCACCGTCTCGACGAGCGGCCTGGCCGACAAAATCTACAAGTTCACGGACGACGATCTGAAGGTGAACCTGGCGATCTCCCTGCATGCTCCCAACGACGAGCTGCGGACGAGAATCATGAAGATCAACAAGGCGATTCCGATCGAGAAGCTGCTGAAGGCGCTCGACTATTACTTGGAGAAAACAAGGCGGAGAGTGACGCTCGAATACATTTTGCTCAAAGACGTGAACGATCAGCGGGAGCACGCGTTGGAGCTGGCGGAGCTGATCGGGGACCGCAGACCGCTCGTGAACGTCAACCTGATCCCGTACAACCCGGTCGACGAGCATAGCCAGTATCAACGGACGGAGCGGCACGTCGTGAGCGAGTTCTTCGACACGTTGAAGAAGCAGGGAGTCAGCTGCAGCGTTCGTCTGGAGCACGGAACGGACATCGACGCCGCGTGCGGACAACTGCGCAGCAAGCAAATCAAGAAGGAAGCGGTCGCTAACTAACGGGACAACGCAAACAAAGGGGGCAGCGCGCATGAAGTATCGTCGCTTGGGCGGCAGCGGGCTGGAGGTGTCGGCGCTCGGACTGGGCACGAACTCGTTCGGCAAGCGGGCCGATCGCGATACGTCCGTCAGAATCGTGCACGAGGCGATGGATCGGGGAATTAATTTCATCGATACGGCCAACATTTAGCCGGCAACGGTTACGAAAC
>JAEZZE010000245.1 GCA_023418755.1 Bacillota bacterium
TCAACGGCGGCATGTTCGGAGCGATGGTACAGATGGGCGACGTCATGGGCACTTTCGTCGGCCACGATCACGACAACGATTATTGCGGGACGCTCTATGGCATCCGCTTATGCTACGGGCGGGCAACCGGCTTTAACACGTATGGCAAGCTGACGCGCGGCGGACGAGTGATCGAGCTTCGCGAAGGAGAGCGGTCGTTCGACACTTGGATCGTGCAAGACGACGGTGCGGTGATCCGATGATCGTTCAAATCGGAGGAGCTGACCCATTGGCGGCAACGCTCGTCGTACCCCTCTTCGCCGATGATTTGGCCGATTGTTCCCAGCGTCTTGAACGGTTCCCGGCGCTGCGGCTGCAACCCCACATGGGTGCCAGACATGCGGTCACCTGGATTTACGGCGGCCATGGCGAGCCCGATCTCGTGCTGATCGGCCTCGGAGAGGCCGCCGAATTCGAGCCTGCAATCATAAGGGAAGCGGCAGGCAATGCCGGACGAGCATTGCGTCGGGAGAAGAAGGCGGCGGCTAGCCTCACGTTCGAGGCGTTGCAATCGGCGGGAAGATTCGACGGAGTATCTCCGGATTTCGTCTCCGGATGGGTAGAAGGCATGCAGCTTGGCGCTTATTCGTTCGATAAGTATAAATCCGGAGCAGCGGATAGCGCAGGCGTGCGCATCACTTTTAGATGCGATGAAAACGAAGACGAAGCTTGGCAAGAAGCCGTCCGACTCGGCGAGCTTCGCGCGGACAGCACGATATGGGCCCGGGATTTAACCAACGAACCGCCCAACGGGCTGCGTCCCCGCATGTTGGCCGACCGGGCGATTCAGCGGTTCGCCGGAACCTCCGTGCAAGCGAAGCTCGTCGAAGGGGAGCAATTGGAGCTTCAGGGGTTCGCGGGATTGGCGGCGGTGGGCAAAGGCAGCGCGTTTCCTCCCGTGTTTCTGGAATTGCGTTACACTACGGACGAGTCGTTGCCTCTGACGGCGCTGATCGGCAAGGGTATCACGTTCGACACGGGCGGAATCAGTTTGAAGCAGGATCGGGACATCAGCGACATGCGCATGGATATGGGGGGAGCCGCGGCCGTGCTCGGGGCGCTCGACCTGATCGTCCGCAGCGGAGCGGCGGCCAACGTAGCCGTGCTGGTGCCCGCAGCGGAAAATTGCCCGTCCGACCGTTCGCTGCTGCCCGGGGAAACGATCCGTTATGCGAACGGTTTAACGGTTCAGGTCGGCAATACGGATTCGGAAGGGCGCCTCATTCTTGCCGATGCGCTCATTCACGCGAACAGGCTCGGCTCCGCCGTCGCTATCGATATCGCTACTCTCACCTATGCGGTCATCGGGGCGCTCGGCTCCAAGATCGCGGCCGTCGTAGGCGACGACGGGCTAGCGGCAAAGCTAAGGCAGGCCGGCGTTCCTTACGGCGAGAAATTGTGGCAGATGCCGTTGGAGCCGGAGTACGAGCCGTACATGGACAGCGATTACGCCGATCTCTGCAATATCAGCCGCGTCGGCGAAGCCGGCGTCATTACGTCTTCGTTGTTCCTGCGCAAATTCGTCCATCCGTCGATGAGATGGGCGCATATCGACATGAACGGCCCCAAGGCGTCGGCATCGGCCCAAGGCCAGTATGCGATAGGGGCTACCGGTTTCGGCGTCCGCTTGCTGGCCGAGTATTTGATGAATCGCGCGCACGAATAAACAAAAGGAGCATGTTGGCATGAAAGTCGATTTTCATTTTCATCTCGAAGAAGGGCCTTATTCCTTCGGATGGCTGCAGCGTACCGCCAAGGCGCTCGAGAACGTTCCCGACGAGGCGCCGATCGAACACGAAAGCCATACGCTGTCATGGATCGCGGCACAAGCGCAGCGGCTGCATACCCGCCTGACGGAGGGATGCTTCTCCGAACGCTGGCTTGAGCGTTATATGGCGCAAGGAAAGAAGCGGGGCATCGAGAGATTCGGCATCGTCGACCATCTGTATCGCTTCGACGAATTCAAGGCGTACTACGAGAAGTACATTACGGTAGACGACAGCGAGCTGGGCCGTCTTCAGCGCTACTGGCTGGACAGGGTTCGGATCGGCTCGATCGAGGAGTATTTGACCGCCGTTCGCCGCATGCAGGACAAAGGCTATCCGATATCCCTCGGCGTCGAAGCCGATTATTTTCCCGGGGGAGAAGCGGAGCTGAAAGCTCTGCTGGACCGCTACGAATTGGATTATGTCATCGGCAGCGTCCATTTCGTGGACGGCTGGGGCTTCGATAACCCGGAAGTTCAGCATATCTTCGAGCAACGGGATTTGCTGGAACTATACCGCTACGGGTTCGAGCATGTGAAGCAGGCCGCTCGTTCCGGCATCTTCGACATCGTCGCGCATCTCGATAACTTGAAGGTGTTCAATTATCGGCCGGAAGAGGCGCTGCTGGAGGAGCTATACGAGGATGTCGCGGCGGCGCTCAAGGCGGCGGACGTTGCGTCCGAGATCAATACCGGCCTTGCATATCGGTATCCGGTTAAGGAGATGTGTCCTAGCCCGTCATTCCTAAGCAAGCTTCATAAGCACGGCGTTCCGATTACGCTCAGCTCGGATTCGCACTTCCCGGACGATATCGGCACGATGCTGGACGAGGCTGCGCGCTTAGCTTGGGATACAGGGTATCGGGACGTCGTCTATTTCGAAAAAAGGAACAGAATCCGCGCACCTTTAACTTTGTAAAAGGAGGTGTACAATACGATGATCGATCCGGGTGTGTGGCATATTAGTCATGGGGAGCTTACGCTGCGGATCATGTCCGCGCTCGTGGTCGGCGGGTTGGTCGGACTCGAGCGGGAATACGGACAGCATTCGGCCGGATTCCGCACGCATATTCTCGTTTGTCTCGGCTCTGCGCTGATCATGCTGCTGTCCATCTACGGCCTAAGCATGTTCACAAGCGACCCCAATCTCCGGGCGGACCCGGCAAGATTGGCGGCACAGGCCGTCAGCGGCATCGGCTTCCTGGGGGCGGGCACGATCCTTCGCAACGGCAGCACGGTATCCGGCTTGACGACGGCGGCCTCTCTTTGGGTCGTCGCGGCGTTAGGTTTGGCGGTTGGAGCAGGGTTTTATTACGGCGCTCTTCTCACGACCATTTTAGTGCTCGTCTCTTTGTTCGCGTTAAACAAGCTGGAGGGGATGTTCTCGGCCAAACGCAAAGCGGTAAAGCTTACCGTCTTGATGAAGGAGTCCAGCGGAGCCGTACAATCGATTATGAACAAGCTGGCGCCGACCGGCGCGACCCTATTCGATTTGTCCGCCGGGATCGAAGCGGGACTCGAGAAGGATCCAACTCTTCTTCTTCAGTTCAAAATGAAGAAAACGATCCTGGACAATCAGCTTGAGATGTTGAGCGGCCTGCGCAATACGCCAGGCGTATTGCGAGTAAAGGTTCAGGCGATGGATGCAAAAACGGACAGGAAAAAAAAGGACGGCATTGGGGCCGTTGATGTTTCGGCCTAATCTCGAAGTTTGCTATTGTCATCGGAGAAGGAACGTATTATACTAACAGAACCGGAGACGTGAAAACGGTATCAATTTTTTCAATCCATTCTGGTACCGATTCCACATCAAATCGCACCCCTTTCTGGTACCGATTCCAGAATGTTGACGTTTTTCGAATCGCCTTTGTATAAATCTCTTAGCTATTGATGTGGAAACGATACCAGAAGACGCCAACGCAATTGTGGAATCGATACCACACAAACCTTAAAGGTGGTGGTGCTTGGCAGATCAGGAAATCCGGGAATGCTAAGTCGGCAAATGAAAGGTCTTAAGGTTTAAAATCACAACGGATTCGGGGGTAAAACAAATGAGGATGAAAAAACTATCCGGATGGATGCTGACGCTTTGCTTTATTCTGGTCGTCACGGCTTGCGGCGCGAACAAAACCAATACTTCGAGTCCTAATCCGGATAATGCCGATCAGAAAATCAACTTGAAAATGTGGTATTGGAACGGCGCGATCTCCGACTCTACGATCGAAGCCGCCAAAGCGAAATTTCCGAACGTTAATCTGCAAGCGGAGAAGCTTCCTTCCGGCGGAGACTACTTGACGAAATTGAAAACGACGCTGTCCGGCGGCGGCAACGGACCGGATATCGTTGCCATGGATAGCTGGGTCGCGACGATGCTTCCGTACAAAGAGAAATTCGTGAACCTGTACGACCAAGGAGCCCGCGATATTCAGTCCCAATACTTGGACTGGAAGTGGAAAATGGCCGCCGATCCGGAAGACCAGTACTTGATCGGTTTGCCGATCGACGTCGCGCCGGTCGTATTGTACTATCGCCAAGATTTGTTCGAGAAGGCCGGAATCGCCAGCAAGCCCGAGGAGATCGAGCAGCAAGTCAAAACGTGGGACGACTACTTCGCGCTGCTGAAGAAAGTCAAAGCGGCCACCGGTTCCACGACGACGACGATCGACGAAATTTATCGCAATATTATCGGCCAGAACAGCGAAGGTTACTTTGATAAAGACGGCAATTACATCGGCGACCAAGCTCACGTCAAGAATGCGTGGGACGAAGCCGTCAAAGCCTACAAAGAAGGATTGACGTTCCCGTTCTCCAACAACACCGAAGTTAACGCCGCCCAGAACGACGGCAAAATTTCCTCCTTTACCCTCGCGTCTTGGGGCGTAGGCGATCTCGTCAGCGCGGCTCCGGGCACGGCGGGCAAGTGGAGAATCGCTTATCCGCCAGGCGGCGTAGGCAACCAAGGCGGTTCCTTCCTCGGGGTGCTGAAGTCGACGAAGTATCCGAAGGAAGCGTATGAAATGATCAAGTTCTTGCTCAGCCCCGACAATCTGGTCGCCGGCTACAAGGAATTCGGCAACTATCCGTCGACGCCGGAGATTTACGGCAAGCCGGAGATGGCCAACGAGAGCGAATTTTTCGGAGGGCAAGATCTGAGCACGGTTTTCGCCGCCGCTGCGAAAGACGTTCAAGTATCGCTTACGGATCCTAGAGACGACATGGTCGGCACGACCTTAACCGAGGCCCTCTCGACCGTAGATACGCAGAAATTGGATCCGGAGAAAGCATGGAATAACGCGCAAGACAAAATCAAACGCCAGCTCTCGCACTAATAATCCAGGATGAGGCAGGGACATCGCAACGTCTTGCCTCATCCGTTACGGAGGAATAGCAAATGGGTCTCTTAAAAGAAATATTCAAAAACAGAACGCTGTATTTGTTTATTTCTCCCTTTTACATCTTGTTCCTGATCTTTTCGGTGTTTCCGATTTTCTATTCGATCTACTTGTCCGCTCACAAATGGGACGGCATCGGAGAAATGAAGTACGTCGGGTTTAAGAACTTCTCCTATATGTTCCACGACCCGGCATTCTGGCAGGCGCTCGTTAACAACGTGGCGTTATGGATCATGTCGAACGCTCCGCAGCTCGTCTGCGCGCTAATCGTGGCTTTCGTGATCAATCTGGCTATCGTTCGATTTAAAGGATTTTACCGAATCGCTTATTTTTTGCCGAATATTACGGCCATGGTTGCCGTCGTTATCATTTTCCAATCGTTGTTCGGAAACGAATACGGTCTGATCAATTTTTTACTCGTCAAACTCGGGCTGGGGAAAATCGCCTGGTTTAACTCCGCGGCCGGCGTAAGAGTCGTTATCGCCGTTATGATCGGTTGGAGATATATGGGTTACAACGCCATCATTTTCTTGTCCGGTCTGCAAAGAATCCCTAAGGATCTGTATGAAGCGGCGGAGCTGGACGGCGCGAAAACCCATCAAGTATTCACGAAAATCACGCTGCCTATGCTGCGGCCGATCATCCTGTTCGCCGTTATGATGTCGACCATCGGCGGATTCCAGATTTTCACGGAACCGCAAGTATTGGCCGGCAACCATGCGCCTTACCCAGGCTCGGATACGGTCGTTCTCTATATGTTCCGGGAAGGCTTCACGTATCAGAACTACGGTTATGCCGCTGCCGTTTCGTGGGTGCTCTTCTTCATCATCGGCGTAATCTCCATTTTGAACTGGAAGTTCTTCAACAAGTCGGATGATTGAGAAGAGAGGTGAAAGCTAGATGCGCGCCGAATTACTAACGAAGAAAATCTTTGCCCATACCTTTCTGATTATCGGGGTGTTGGCGTCCATATTTCCTTTCTATTGGCTTGTCGTGATGTCGACGAACGATACGAGCGCCATATTCGCGTTCCCGCCGAAGCTTACGTTCGGAAGCTCCTTCTCCGCGAACTATGAGCACGTGATGCAGAACATGAATTTTTACCGCGCTCTTCTGAATACGCTGTTCGTAGCCGTCGTCAGCACCGTGCTTCAACTCTTCTTCAACTCGCTGACGGGTTTTACGTTTTCCAAATTCAAGTTCCCGGGGTCCAAATGGCTGTTCTATCTGATGATGGCGACGATGATGATTCCCGGACAGATGCTCCTTGTTCCGCAATTTATTATAATGAAGGAAATTCACTGGCTGGGCACGTATAAAGCGCTCATCGTTCCAGGGCTGGCAACGGCTTTCGGAATTTTCTGGATCAGGCAGTACGCGCTGGCCATCCATGACGATCTGCTGGAAGCCGCGAGGATCGACGGCTGCAACAAATTCGGATTGTACTGGCGCATTGCGCTGCCGATTCTGAGGCCCGCGCTCGCATTTCTGGCGATTACGACGTTCATGGGCGTATGGGAAGATTATTTGTGGCCTCTGATCGTGCTGAACGATTCATCTAAATTTACGTTAATGGTCGCTTTGCAGCAGTTAAAATCGGCTCATACCGCGGATTATTCCATGGTCATGACGGGCACGCTGCTGGCGACGATTCCGCTCATCGTTTTCTTCCTTCTGATCAGCAGGCAGTTCATTGCCGGGATTATGGAAGGGGCGGTCAAAAGCTAATAGGAACTATGACGAAGGCAGGGTGACGACGTGGCGCCGAAAATCAAGGATGTAGCCCGCAAGGCAGGCGTATCGGTAACGACTGTATCCAGGGTGTTGAACGGCGAAAGATATGTGAAAGACGATATGAAGGAAAAGGTGAATCGCGCGATTGCCGAATTAGGGTATACGCCGAGCCATATCGCCAGAAGCCTTGTGCGGAAGAAAACGAACCTGATCGGCGTCATTATTCCCGATATTACTTCAAGCTTCTATTCCACGATTTTGAGCAACATCGAGACGACGGCAAGCTTGAACGATTACAACCTGATGGTCTGTAATATCGTCGAGGATGCAGACAAAGAACTCAACTATTTGCAAATGTGTAAAGAGATGCGGGTAGACGGCATTATCATCATGCACGAAAAAATGAACGACGACATCCGCGAGTTCATTCGGAAGATCGACGTGCCGATCATCTTCTCCAGCGTGAAGCCCGTCGACCAAGATCACGTCTCGGTAATCATAGACGATTACGCCGCCGCGTACGAGGCTACCCGTTATCTAATCGAGCTGGGGCATGAACGCGTCGCGCTGATCGGCGGCGATATGAGAGACGTGACGTCGGGACAGAATCGCTATATCGGTTACCTTCGCGCGCTTGCGGATAGCGGAATCCCCGTCGATGAGAGATATATCCGTTTCGGGGATTACAAAACAACGAGCGGATACGAGCTCATGAAAGAGATCGTCGCCTGCGATCCGCGGCCGACGGCCGTATTCGCGGTCAGCGACGATATGGCGGTGGGGGCGATGAACTGCCTTCACGATCTTGGAATGAAAGTTCCGGAAGATCTATCGGTCATGGGCTTCGACGGCAGCTTGCTCACCGAGCTCGTAAGGCCGCGGCTGTCCTCGATGGAGCAGCCGATCCGCGAACTGGGCAAAGTAACGGTCGACGCCTTGCTGGCGATGATCGACGGCAAGGAAAACCGTCCGCGCGAAGATATTATTTTGGGACACAAGCTGGCGGCCCGCGAAAGCTGCAAACCTTATCGCAGCAGCTAGAGATCCGGACACGCAAGGGTTTGTAGGAGGGGATAGACATTGAAAACGTTCGATGCAGTCGTCATCGGAGATGCCAACATCGATCTGATCGTGGCGGGATGCGAGCAAGTCCCCGAACCGGGGCAAGAAATATTCGTGGATAGCATGACCCTGCACGTGGGCGGGGGAGCGGCCTTGTTCGCCATCTCTCTCGCCAAGCTCGGTCTTCGCG
>JAEZZE010000281.1 GCA_023418755.1 Bacillota bacterium
GGTCATTGGCGGCCAGGCCGGCATGTTCTTCGGCCCGTGGTGGTCGGGAGGCGTGCTGCGCGACACTTACGCCAACGATCCGAACGCGTTGTTCAAGGTGTACTTGATCGAAGACGGGCAAGGCCGAATCAACAATCTGCAGATGCCGGTCAGCCAGAAGTTCGTCGTCGTAAAAAAAGGGTTCAAGCGTCCCGAGGCGGCGATCGTCTACATGAATACGTTCATTCGGGCGGAACGGAAGGCGGAGCCGGACGCGGCCAAGCTGGATACGTCGATCAGCACGGAGTTTTGGCCGATCGGCAACCCGACGTTCGACTATGCCGACGCCGTGGAGCGCAAATCGGTCATTCTCGCCGACGCGCTCGCCGGCAAAGTCAAGCCGGACGATCTGATTCCGGAGATGAAGGTGCTGTACGATCTGGCGAAAGCGGACGAAGCGGCGCCGAAGGCGGACTTGGCGGGATGGGGCCGTTTCTACGGCTATACCGAACCGGCCGAAATGCTGAAGCGCCCCATGCATTCCATCTACAACGAGTATACGGTGACGACGCCGACGATGGACCGCAAGTGGGCGAACTTGAAGAAGCTCGAGGACGAAGTCTTCTTCTCCATCGTGATGGGCAACAAGCCGCTGGAGGAATTCGACCGGTTCGTCTCGGACTGGAAGGCGCAGGGCGGCGACGAGATTACGGCGGAAATCGGCGAAGAGCTGAAGCAGCGGTAAAACGGGCGGGCGAAAGGCACCATTGCAGCTTCCGTAACGGTGGTGCTTTTCGCCATGCTTGGCGAAAGGAGGCGAACGGGCGAAGATGAAAGGGTTACAGAAGCACTACCACCTGATGCTGCTGCCGGGCATCGCGCTGCTCATCGTTTTTCACCTTGTTCCGCTGTTCGGCGTCGCGATCGCGTTCCAGGATTTCAACATCGGGCTCGGACTCGCGAGATCGCCTTGGATCGGCTTGGAAAACTTCAAGTACCTGTTCGAGATCCGGGACAGCAAAACGATTTTCTATAATACGGTGTTCATATCCGGAGGCAAAATCATCGCCGGCATTCTCGTGCCCGTGACGTTCGCCGTGCTGCTGAACGAGCTCCGGGTCGCCGCGTTCAAGCGCTGGGTGCAGACGGTCGTCTATTTGCCGCATTTTCTGTCATGGGTCATCCTGGCCGGCGTGCTGATCGATATGCTGTCGACGAGCGGCATCGTCAACCGGATCGTCGCCGCGTTCGGCGGGGAAAAAATCATGTTCCTGGCGAGCAACGGCTGGTTTCCGTGGATTCTGATCGGCTCCGACACGTGGAAGGATTTCGGTTTTGCGGCCATCGTCTACTTGGCGGCGCTCGCGGGCATCGATCCGACTTTGTACGAGGCCGCGGAGATCGACGGAGCGACGCGCTGGCAGAAGATGAGGTACATTACGCTGCCCAGTCTGGCGACGACGGTCATTTTGCTGGCGACGCTGTCGATCGGCAACATTTTGAACGCGGGCTTCGATCAAATTTTCAACCTGTACAATCCGCTCGTCTACGCTTCCGGGGACGTCATCGACACGTACGTGTACCGGGTCGGCCTCGTGCAGGCGCAGTACGGCTTCGCGACCGCGGTCGGCCTGCTGAAGTCGGTCATCGGATTCGTCCTGATCGTTCTCTCGTACCGGCTTGCGTACCGGTTCGCGAATTATCGGATTTTCTAGAGAGAGGCGGGTGCTTACGAAAAATGGTACGGGATCGCTCGTTGTCGGCCCGCGCGTGGAACGTCGGCCTGATCCTGGCGATGGCGCTCGTCGCCTTCGGCTCGCTGGCGCCGATCGTTCATACGGCGGCCGTGTCGCTCAGCAATTCCGCGGCCGCCGCCGGCGGCTTCATTACGTTCTGGCCGAGAGGCTTTAATTTCGAATCGTATCGGAAAATCATCGAGGATCCCCATTTCGGCAACGCGTTCCTCGTGTCGACGAAGCGGGTGCTGCTCGGGGGAACGATCAACTTCGTCTTGACCGTCCTGATGGCGTATCCGTTGTCCCGCGGTCCCCGGGAATTCCGGGCCCGCCATTACTACATGTGGTTCGTGCTGTTCACGATGCTGTTCAGCGGCGGGATCATTCCGCTCTATCTCGTCGTCAAGTACATGGGCATGTTCAATTCGCTCTGGGCGCTCGTCTTGCCGGGGGCGGTGCCGGTTTTCAACGTCGTGCTGCTGATGAACTTTTTCCGGAATCTCCCGAAGGAGCTCGGAGAAGCGGGGCTCATCGACGGAGCGGGCCCGTGGTACATGCTCGTCCGCATTTTCGTGCCGCTGTCCCTGCCGGCGATCGCCACCGTGACGCTGTTCAGCATCGTCGGGCACTGGAACGCTTTTTTCGACGGCTTGATCTTCATGCGCAGCGTGGAAAACTACCCGCTCCAGACGTACATTCAGCAGCTCGTCGTGCAGCTGCCGCCGGAGTACATGGATTCGACGAACATGGATCTGCTCGACAAAATGTCCGACAAAACGTTGAACGCGGCCAAAATCATGGTGTCCATGATCCCGATTCTCGTCGTCTATCCGTTTTTGCAGCGGTATTTCATTCACGGGATTATGCTCGGATCGGTAAAGGAATAGGAGGTTGGCGATGAACGGAAAAGAAAGCGAGAACCGGACGATCGTGCGGACGATCCGGCACGAAGAAGAGAGGGACTATTACCTCGAGCTTCCGTTCGTGATGCCGCAGCGCACGGAGGAGCTTCATGTCGGGATCGAGGTCGAGCCGCTGGGAGAAGGGAAGGCGGTCGTCGATCTCGGTCTGAAGGACGCCTCCCGGATTCGCGGCTGGAGCGGCGGCGCGAGAACGTCGATCGCCGTCGGCCGCGAGAAGGCGACGCCGGGCTACCTGCCGGGAGCGCTGGGCGAGGGAACGTGGGCGGTGCTGCTGGGCGCCTATCGCGTTCCGCGGGCGGGCTGCCGGGTGACCGTCCGCATCCGCTGCGTGCCGGAATCGCCCAGATGGCTGAAGGGCGATTTGCACACGCATACCGAGCACAGCGACGGAACGTATACGCTGCGGGAGGCGGGGGCGATCATGGAGTCGCTCGAATGCGATTTTATCGCCACTACGGATCATAATACGGTCAGCCAGAACGGCGCCCATCCGAAGGATACGGACCTCGTGTTCATTCCCGGCATGGAGCTGACGACGACGCGCGGCCATGCCAACCTGCTCGGCGTGCCGGACCCGGTCCGGGATTTCCGCGCGGCCGGGCCGGACGATCTCCGCCGCCGTCTTGCCGAGGCGAAGCGGAACGGGGCCCTCGTCGTCCTGAACCATACGCATTGCGAGTTTTGCCCGTGGGAATGGGGCTTCGACGTGGAGCGCGACGCGGTCGAGGTATGGAACGGTCCTTGGACGGAGCGCAACGACCGGGCGCTGGACTGGTGGCAGTCGCGTCTCGCCGCCGGCGAGCGGCTGGTCGCCGTGGGCGGAAGCGACGTGCATCGGCCGCATCCTTACGTTCGCCACGCGATGCCCGCGACGTGGGTG
>JAEZZE010000305.1 GCA_023418755.1 Bacillota bacterium
CGATGTTCCTGAAGGGCGAGGCGGCGATGCTGAGCGCCGGGGAGTTTATTTTCCGCAATGCCAACGACCTGGCCCAATTCCCTCACGACTTCCAGATCGCGTTCGCCACCGTTCCGAGAATTTCCGCCGATCAGAAGGATTTCAAATATCCGGGCGGTCTCGGAGACGCGCTCTCGGTCAACGCCAAGTCGAAGAGCCAGGACGCGGCGTGGAAATTCGCGAAATGGTATGCCGACGGGGGCATGCTCCCGATGGCGAGCGGAGGGCGCTTGCCTTCCTCCAAGAGCGTGGCCAGCGACCAGGCTATCGAACTGCTGCTCCAAGGCGTGGAAAACATGTACGACGTAGATTCCTTGAATAAGGTCGTGTTCGGCAGCTTCGAATCGTTCCAGTTAAGCATTCCGCTGCAGGTGCTTGACGCCCGGAAGGAAGAATACGAGAAATATTTCCTGAACAAGCAGGATCTCGATACGACGCTAGTCAATATGGCGAAGCGGCATGACGAATTCATCAAGTAAATCGCTTAAACCCGCGAAGAGAAGAAGGGACGACGGCTTCCTTCTTCTCTTCGCCGCATCTATGGCGGTTGTTCGAAAAGGCATTCAAGAAAGGCGGCGATTCCGTGAAACGGTATAGCTGGATGCGAAAGCAGCAATGGGCGGGGTACGCTTTCATCCTGCCGAACATGGCCGGCATTTTGCTCTTCTTTATTATCCCCGCCCTGTTCTCGTTCGGGCTGATGTTTACCGACTACCAGTTTTCCAACCCGAACGTTTCGTTCACGGGCCTCGATAATCTGAAGCGGATGTTCCGGGACGAGCAGTTCTACCGGGCGATCAAGCATACCGCGATTTTTCTGCTCTCCGTCCCGGTCTCCCTCGTCCTCGCGTTCCTGGTCGCGTTGGTGTTGAATCGCAGCGTGTACTTGAAGGGGCTGCTGCGGGGCATGTTTTTCCTCCCCTACATTTCAAGCGGCGTCGCCGTCGCGTTCGTCTGGATGCTGCTGTTTCAGCCCTCGCACGGACCGATCAACGAGGCGCTCAGATGGATTGGCGTCTCCTCGCCTCCCGGCTGGTTCGCCGACTCGGATACGGCGATGTACGCCATCGACATCGTTCAAGTGTGGTTCATGCTCGGCTATAACATGATCATCTACTTGGCCGCGCTTCAGGAGGTATCGACGGAGCAGCTCGAGGCGGCGACGATCGACGGAGCGGGCATGGGCACGATTACGTGGAGAATCGTCTGGCCGCTCGTCAGTCCGACGACGTTCCTCTTACTCGTGACGGGCCTGATCATGACGATGAAGTCGTTCGCGATCATTCAAGCGATTACGCAGGGAGGCCCGAGCGGCAGCACGACGATTCTGTCCCTCTACGTGTACAAGACGGCGTTCAGCTATTACGAGATGGGCTACGCGTCGACGGTGTCCTGGTTTCTGTTCGCCGTCATCCTGGTCATGACGATCGTGCAATGGATCGGCCAGAAGCGCTGGGTCCACTACTAGAAAGGAGAAATGCGGATGAACCCAACGGCCGGCTTGTCGAAAAGCCGCTTGCTCGTCACCGTCCTGATGCTCGTCGCCGGCGCGTTCATGATCGTTCCGTTCCTATGGATGATCAGCACGTCGTTCCAGAGCGCGAGCGAGGTGTTCTCCCGCTGGCTTCCCTCGAAGCTCGATTGGGGCAACCATAAGCGCATCTGGACCGGCAGCTACAACTTCGTTCCTTATTATATGAATTCGTTAAAAGTATCGTTGATCAGCACGGCCGGCGCCGTGTTCCTGTCCGCCTTCGCGGCATACGGGTTCGCGAGAGTCGAATTCAAGGGCCGCAACCCGCTGTTTCTCGTCTACCTGTCGATGATGATGATTCCGCCCCAGGTTATTTTCGTGCCGAAGTTCATCCTGTTTAACTGGATGAACATCTACAACACGCACTGGGCGCTCATATTGCCGGGCATGTTCTCGATTTTCGGGGTGTTCATGCTTCGTCAATTTTTCATGGGCGTGCCGCGGGAGATTACGGAGTCGGCGTTTCTGGATGGCGCGGGGCATTTCAAAATTTTTTTCCGGCTTATTCTGCCTTTGGCCAAGCCGGCGCTGGCCACGTTCGCGATCATCGATTTTTCGTGGCACTGGAACGATTACGAGAACGCGCTTATTTTCCTGACGAGCCCGAAGCTGTACACGATTCCGCTCGGCCTGCAAAATTTCATTCTCGAAAACAACGTCGACTACAACGGGATGATGGCGGCCTCGTCCGCGGCGATCGTACCGATGATTGCCATCTTCCTGATCGGCCAGAAATATATTATCCAAGGCATTGCGAGCTCGGCCGTTAAAGGCTGACGGTATGAGGACTGACGTTTCGGGGACTGCGGTGCGGAATTCACGATACGAGGGCCGGAGAAAACGAAACTGACGATACGCGGAATGACGATACGGGACTGATGATACCGGAACTGACTGACGAAAGGATAAGGGACTGTTGGGGCGAGGACATACGAAACGGGAGGTATTCGAATGAAACGCGAAACGGTGAAAACGGACATTACGGTCGTCGGCGGCGGGCTGGCCGGAATCAGCGCGGCTATCGCGGCAGCCAGACAGGGCATGACGGTGGCGCTTGTCCACAATCGTCCCGTTCTCGGAGGCAACTCCAGCTCGGAGGTGCGCGTCTGGGTATGCGGGGCGACGAGCCACGGCGTGAACCGATACGCTCGCGAGACGGGCATTATGGGAGAACTGTTCGTGGAAAACCAGTACCGGAATCCGGAGGGCAATCCGTATCTGTGGGATTTGACGCTCCTTGAAGCGGTACGGGCCGAGCCGAACGTGACGTTGTTTTTGAACACGGATGTGCGCGAGGTCGAAGCGGACGGGGATGTGGACAACCGCCTCGTCCGCAGCGCGACCGGGTGGATGATGGGCTCGGAGCGGCTGATCCGCTTCGAAAGCGAATCTTTCCTCGATTGCACGGGCGACGGACTGGTCGGTTTTCTGGCGGGCGCGGCCTATCGGCTCGGGCGGGAGGCACGCCACGAATACGGCGAAGATTGGGCGCCGGAAGTCGCGGACGACATTACGCTCGGCAGCACGCTGCTGTTCTATACGAAGGATACGGGCAAGCCGGTGCGCTTTGTCCCTCCGTCGTTCGCCAAGGATATTACGACGACGTCGATTCCGATCAAGCGCGTCATCCGCAGCGGCGATTCGGGCTGCCATTACTGGTGGATCGAATGGGGCGGCGAACTGGACACGGTGCACGAGAACGAGCGCATTCGCGACGAGCTGTGGTCCGTCATTTACGGCATCTGGGATTACATCAAAAATTCCGGGAAGTTCGACGCGGAGACGATGACGCTGGAGTGGGTCGGCTCGCTTCCGGGCAAGCGCGAGTACCGCCGGTTTATCGGAGATACGGTACTGACGCAGAACGACGTGTTGGCGCAGCGTCGGTTCGATGACCGCGTCGCCTTCGGCGGCTGGTCGATCGACCTGCATCCGCCGCAAGGGATGTACGCTTCGGAGAGCGGCTCGAAGCATCTTCATCCGGACGGTATCTACCATATTCCGTTCGGCAGCCTGTATTCCAAGAACGTGAGCAACCTGCTGTTCGCCGGGAGAAACATCAGCGCGACTCACGTCGCTTTCGGAACGACCCGAGTGATGGCGACGTGCGCGGTCATGGGAGAAGCGGCAGGAATCGGCGCGGCGTTGTCCGTGCGGAAGGGGATTGCGCCGCGTGAGCTGAGAGAACGGCATATGGCCGAGCTTCAGCAGACGATGCTGAAGAGCGACAGCTCCATCATCGGACTCAAGAACGAGGATGCCGGCGATGCGGCGCTCGGAGGAGAAGCCAGCGCTTCGAGCGTCATGAAGCGGATTCTACTGGACCGGCCTTCGGAGGCCTATTCGCTCGGCATCGACGTCGGCCTGCTGTTCCCGGTCGATGGCCCGACGGGCCGGATCGAGCTGCTGCTGTCGGCCGCGGAGAAAACGGAACTGGCAGTGGAGCTGTGGGGGACGGGACGCCCGGAAAATTACGTGCCGGCCACTCTGTTGGAGAGGGTAGTCGTGCCGATACACGCAGGCGAGCGGCAATGGGTCGAAATCCCGTTCGCCCGGACGGGTTTTGACGAAGCGGCGAACGCCTTCCTGATCGTACGGGCGAACGAATCCGTCAGCCTGTTCAAGTCGGCCGTACCGTTGACGGGCGTATTGGCGTTCGAACGCAAAACGCTGCCGGACGTGTCCCCGGATCTAGAAGATCATCGGCCGGGCCAGCCGGTCGTCGAATGGAACATGCGAAGGCTCGTTCGTCAGCCGTTCTGTTTGGCCGTCGATACGGGAGCGTATTCGGCGGCCAAGGCGATCGACGGCTACTCGCGCCCCTATGGCGGCCCGCATATTTGGGTGTCGGAGCGGATGGAGGCGGGCCGGGAGGAATGGCTCGAAGTTTCGCTGTCGAGGCGGACGAAGGTGGCCGAGATTCATCTGACATTTAACGACGACGTGAACGAGGACCTGATCAACCTGCATCACCACGAGACGCCTTTTCCGGTTATTCCCGAGCTGGTCAAGGATTACGAGCTGGAGGCGTGGGTGGACGGCGGCTGGCTGACGGTGGCCGTCGGCCGGGACAACCGCAAGCGCAAACGGATTCACCGCTTAAACGAAGCGGCGGAGACGGAGCGCGTTCGTCTCGTCGTGCGCTCCACCAACGGCGGAGAGCGCGCGGAACTGGCGGAAATTCGGGTATACGGGGAACAGCTCTAACGCCCGTATCGGGTTTGACAGATTCCTGCATTTTTAACATAATAAAAGGAACAATGGCCGAGGAAGCACCTTGCAAAGTCCAACACAATACGTGTGGCTTTGTCGGGTGCTTTTGTCGTAGCGGGGGAGGAAGCGGGATGAAGAAGAAACGGGACGACGAGCCGATCGTTCGCGCCGAATTCGCATGATCGGCACTTAGCTGGCATAAGGAATGAACAAACAAAACAAGCGGACGGCAGGCGCTGCTTTTGAAAAAGATTATGCTGACCGGCGGCGGATTTCTAATTTCCAAACGATCATCAACAATGAAATGAAAACGAGGGTTGGAGAAGGTGAGTCACGCAGCGAAAATCAAAATCGGAATCGCCGGAATCGCGGCGCTGGGGTTGGCGGCAATCGTCATGGCCGTCTTGTTCATGGCTGGAAGTCTTGTACGGGTTCGAGGGGAAGATGAGGCCGATATGCCGCGGTCGTACGAGTACGGAACGGCTATGGCCTCCAATGGCATGGAGCTGCACTACTTGCGGACGAGGCCTTCCAACGTCGAGCCGCTGACCGTCCGCAACAACGTCGCGGCAGCCCCCTATTACGGAATCAACGGAGGCTTCTTCTACGAGGATGCCTTGCTTAGCGTGTCGGTCGTTAACGACGCGCCTGTACAAGGGGAGCCGGGACAATACGGGTCCGGCGGCTCCAACGCGAAATATGCAAGAGGAACGCTGGTTTGGGACGGCGCCCTGGATCGGTTAAGCGTGCAGGTCGTCCGTCAAGCGAAGGAAATAGAAGTAACGGATCGTTCGCGCTTCTGGGCGCAGGGCGGCATCAGCATGAGTCTGACACGCGACGAGGATTGGGCCGTGCAGGCGGCCGAGGAAGCGTCGCCGTTGCCCGATCGGAACAGCCTGCGTTCGGCGGCCGTATACGATACGGAGGGCAACCTGTATCTTGTCGTAAGCGCGACGAAAGGGCCGCTGGCTGTATTTCGAGCCGCGATCGTCGAGCGGATCGGCGCAGGAAAGCTCGCGGACGGCATCTTTCTCGATGGGGACGGCTCCTCCCAGCTTCGCAGCCGGGAAAAGAAGCTCGCCGGAGACGGCAGGCCGGTCGTGCAAATGCTGCGGCTGATCGAATAAACGGGGACGTACATAAACGTGATTCCGCCGATCCGGCGAGAGCGGGGCGTTCAAGGCTTCGTATCGGTATTCGGAAGCATCGTGCTTCCCATGAAAAAATCGCCGCGAATACGAATATGCTCGTAAGGCATATTGGGGTTGGCCAGCCGCCATAAAAGGCGGTCGGCGGCCCGGTAGCCGCTCTCTTTGATCGGCAGCAGCGGTCGCGTCAACGCCGGCAGCCGATCGGTCTGCTCGTTCACGATGCCGACCAGGGAGACGTCCCGCGGGATCCGAACTCCGGCGTTTCTTAATGCGTAATAGGTCGGCCCCGCTTGCTCGTCGATGCCGCACAGAACGGCGCTGGGACGTAAGCTTCCGAACCGTTCGATGAATCCCCGCTCCCAGGAGCCGCCGTCCCCGTCCATCCGTTCCGTGCAATGCTTCTCCGGCCCGACGGCAATTCCCCCTTCCTCCATCGCTTCTTGAAAAGCCTGCCAACGCAGGCGAAACCCTCTATGGGAGGCGGCGTCTCCCACGTACATAATGTCTCGGTGCCCGGCGCGAAGCAGGCGCCGCACGGATTGATGGACCGCTTCTTGCACGTCCCAGATCACCGAATCCACCTTAGACTCGGGCGGAGGAAAGTTTAGCAGAATACGAGGCATCGGCAGCGTCAGCAGACGTTCTTCCATCTCCGCGCTAGCCAATCGGGGCGCGATGAAGACGCCTTCCGCGTAGGGCAGGCCGACTTTGTCCGCCCAGTCGCCGAAGGCGCCGGACTTCAGCTCCGGCGGAAGCAGCAGAGGCTCGACGGTATGGCCGAATTCGGTGAATCGATCGTGAAGCCCGGCCAGCAGCAAGCGATTGAAGTTGACGGATTGCTCGTTATGAAGAAGAACGAACCGCCGCCGCACGACCGGATAGGGAGATATCCTCTCGTAAGCCAGCGCGTTTCGCTGATCCTTGGTCAAGTAACCGAGTTCTCTTGCGAGCCTAACGACTTCGCTTCGGGTTTCCTCCGACATGCCCGGCTTGCCCGTTAACGCCTTGGATACGGTCTGCACGGACAAGCCGAGCCTCTCCGAGAGATCCGCCAACGTAACCTTTTTACGTCGCATTCGCGTTTTTCCGCCTCTCTTACGAGCATTACTCCCTATTTTAAACAAAAGTTAAACTAAATTTAAGCCTTCTTCTCCTTCATAATCAAGATGAAATTCCATTGTTCAATTCAAAGGAGAGATGACGGTTTGAAAACGATAGAGGCGGACGTCGTGGTATGCGGAGGGGGACCGGCGGGGGTGAACGCGGCGATCGCGGCGGGCAGAAGCGGGGCGAGGACGGTTTTGATCGAAAGATACGGGTTTATCGGAGGGATGTCGACGGCGGCGCTCGTCTACCCCTGGATGACTTTCCATACTTTGCGGGGGAAGCAAGTCGTCAAGGGCATCGCGCAGGAAATCGTCGACCGGTTGACGGCCATGAACGGCTCGCCGGGCCATCTCCGGGATACGGTGGGATTCACGAACACGATTACGCCGTATCATCCGGAGATGTACAAGGTGCTCGCCGTCGATATGCTCAAGGAAGCGGGCGTCAAACTGCTGCTGCACAGCTTGATGTACGAGGCCCGCACGGAGGACGGACGGATCGATTCCGTTCGGCTTGCGACCAAATCGGGGATAATCGTCGTCAAAGGCGGCGTGTTCGTGGACGCGACGGGGGACGCGGATTTGGCCTTTCTCGCCGGCGCTTCGTGTCTGCAAGGCAGGGAGGGGGACGGTCTGACCCAGCCGATGACGATGAAGTTCCGGATGAGGGGAGTCGATCTGGCCCGCGTGAAGCGCTACATGATCGAGCACCCGGACGAGTTTTACGCCAAAACCCCCTTCGCCGAACTGGAGCGACTTCCTCTTTCGGGCGTCTTGGGCTTCTTCAAGCACTGGAAACAGGCGGATTTGCCGATTAACAGGGACCAAGTACTGTTCTTTACCGGCCCCGAGGACGACGAGGTGCTCGTGAATACGACCCGGGTGCAGGGGCTGAACGGCTTGGATGCGGAAGACTTGACGTTGGCGGAGGAGTTGGGACGAAAACAGGTGCTGATGGTGGCTAACTTCATGACGGCCAACCTGCCGGGCTTCGAGAAAGCGTCGATCTCGAACGTCGGCGCGCAGATCGGAATTCGGGAGACGCGAAGAATCGAAGGCCGTTACGCGCTGCAAGCGGAGGACGTCGTTCAGGGTCGTAGATTTCCGGACGCGATCGCTCGCAGCGGCTATCCGATCGATATCCACGACCCTTCCGGCAAAGGGGTGACGGCCGCTTGGGTGCAAGGCGACGGCGCGTACGATATTCCCTACCGCTGCTTGCTGCCCAAAGACATCGGCAATTTGCTGGCCGGCGGCCGCTGCATTTCGACCTCTCATGAAGCGCTGGCGACGACGCGCCTGACGCCGAGCTGCATGGCGACCGGCCAAGCGGCCGGAACGGCGGCGGCTTTGGCCGCCAAGCTGCGCAAATCGCCCGCGGAGCTGGACGTCGGCCTTCTTCGGCAGAAGCTTGCCGCGGACGGAGCCGTCGTGGAATAGCAACGATTCTCGCCCGGTTCGCGTCGGTATGGAACGTCGTGAGGCGAGACGCCGTGCTTCGTTACTATCTGCTCGGAGGCGTCGTGACCGCGATCGGCTATTCGATCGCGGTCTATGCGCAAGGAAAACGCAAGCTTGCGTCCGTTCAGGCCGGGAAGCGATCTGCGTTCTGCCGGTCTAAGTGCAACCTTTGCGTTCGATTTCCCGTTTAATTGGAAAAGAGCCTGGAGTGACGGAGGTTGCGGTCGCATGAAAATACTAATCGTACTGATATTGGCGGTTCTCATAAGCGGTTGCGGAGCCAGGGCGGCGCCGGACCCCGGTTCCGAGGCGGCGATGTCCGTTCCGTCTTCTCCCGTCGCGGTACCGTCGTCGATGCCGTCCGACGTTCCGTCGCCTCCCCCGGAGCGAATACAGAACATTCAAAACCGGATCGTCGAGGCGTGGCCGGAAATCCGCGATCGACATTCCGTCGAGCTGCGTTTCGCGTTGACCGAGAATGACGTCGTCTACTTGGATATTCGCAGCTTCGGAGACTTCGAGAGGACGCTGACGCAGGAAGACCGGGAGGCGATCCGGGATAGCCTGTTCGAACTGATCGGCGAGGAGTTCGAGGTGGAAATCGCGGGAGGCGGCTGCTGCGACGGTCCGCCTGCAGTAACGGGCATCGTCAAGCAGTTCGACGCGGCCTCCGGCCGCGTCTTGATCGTGAACGAAGACAAGATGATCGGCGACTCGGATATGCCCGACGCCTACTGGATCAGCCTGGCCTCGGACGGGAAGGTAATTGCGGGAGACGAGGAGCCCGTAGGCGTTCTGGACGAATCGCTGGTCGGCAAGCAAGCGCAAGTCTGGACGACGGGGATGGTGAATCAATCTTATCCGGCCCAGACGGGCGCGATCAAGATCGTCGTGGAATAAGGAAGATGGGGCTGTTCCGTAAGCAGAGTTGCTTGAGTTGATCGATAGACAAAGAAGGAGGTACATGCCCCATGCCCCTTGTTCATCGATATCTTTCGAAGCAACATGATTGGCTTATGGGACAGCCCCTGTTTTTTATACGTACGGCGCGACGATCCGCTTCACCCGTTCGAGACCTTCCCACATGTCTCCGGGACCGTCGTAGATGAGGACGTACGCTCCGTCGTAGCCTGTTTCTCGGACGGCTTCGAGACAGCGGACGAGCTCGGCTTCATCCGGCATGCCGTTATCGTCGTAAGCGGGCTTGACGTGCACGGACGAGCTGCGCGGGGCGGTCATCGCAATCTCGCTATACTTGGCTTCGCCTTTGTAGTTGCCGAAATCCGTAATCATTCCGACGGCGTCGCCTGCCAGGTTCAGCAGCTTCGCGCTGCTCTCGCCGGTGGAGGTCAGCGCTTTGAAGTTTTCCGTAACGACGCGTACACCCCGGCCGGACGCGTACTCGGCTAGATCCCGCAGCGCTTGAGCCGATCTTCGGATCGCTTGCTCGTCGGTCGGCTGCGCTTCCCCCGCGACGATGCGAATTCGCTTCGCGCCGCAACTGGAGGCGACGTCGATCCAGTCGCGGATCAGCCGGTCGTCGGCGGCTTGCCGTGCTTCATCCGTCGACGAAGGATCGCCGTAGTCAAGCAGCAGCGTGTCGAAGGAAACGGCCGCGTCGGCGAAGGCCCGGCGCAGGCTTTCCAGATACGCGGCCTCCGTCGAGGGGAAGTGGAAGTGGCATACCTCTACGGCGGCATAACCTCTGCGTGCGGCTTCCCCGGGAAGCTCCAGAAGCGAATGAACTTCCGGTTGAGGCTGTTCGTGCGTACGATGCTCTCCGGCCCCGGCGTCCCAGGACGTCCAGCGAAGAGGGCCGAGCAGGCGATGCAAGCTCCAGGTACTGACGGATAAATAGGACATGAGGCATTCCTCCGTGACGGTTCGGCTTGTTTGCTGCCTTTATCGTAGTCCTTTTTTTCAGAAAATTCCAATAGGGATTGTGGCCATGTTGTCTCGTATTTTGGCATTGAAGAGCAGATTCGTACTACAATAGGCAGACGACGATAACGTAAAGGGTGAGGACAGGACTTGGCGGACTATCTGTATGCGATAGCTTCAACAGAAGAGGAACGAGGCTTATGCATGTTGGAGATGCGCTCCCTATTGGGGGCGGACTGCCGGTATAACCTGGCAAGGAGCCGCGAAGAAGTCGAGCCGGGCCGCAGTCCATTCATGAAGAGTCGGATTCGCGTCCTGTTCGAGAGCGATCGACTGGAGGGGTTGGCCGATCTGGCGGGGGAGCGCGTGGAACTGGACGGAGCGACGTTCAAAGTGGCGGTCGTCGATAACGACGACCCGGAGGAACGGGGACGCTTCGAATACGCCCGCAAGCGCGAGCTGGAACGAGCAGTCGGCTTCCGCCTGCGGGGGCGGGCGGACATGCGGAACCCGGACCGCGAATTCGGCTTCGCGAGATTCGGCGGCAGATGGCTGTTCGGGGAGCTGCAGCGCGGGAGCGCGGACTGGATGAAGCATCGCGATCAGCCCCGCCAATATTCGACGGCGTTAAGCAACCGATTGGCCCGTTCGATCGTTAATATCGCGGTGCCGCGCACGGCGGGCGTACGAGCGATCGATCCGTGCTGCGGGATCGGAACGGTGCTCCTGGAAGCGATGTCGCTGGGGATCGACATCGTCGGGAGGGATGTTAATCCCCTGGCCGCCAGGGGCGCGCGGGAAAATCTGGCTTATTTCGGCTACGGTTCCCCTTCGTCGGTGACGCTCGGAGACATGCGAGAGATCGAGGAACGGTACGATGTCGCGATTATCGATATGCCGTACAACCTGTGCTCGGTGCTCTCCGGCTCCGAGAAGGCGGCGATGATGCGCAGCGCCAGACGCTTCGCTTCCGGAGCCGTCGTCGTAACGGTCGAAGAGATGGACCCGTTCGTCCGCGAAGCGGGATTCGAGATTGCGGATCGCTGCACGGTGAATAAAGGCAACCGATTCGCGAGGCAAGTGCTCGTCTGCAAATAACCGCGAACAGCTTATTGAAATTATGGCCGGTTTCGTCCACAATGGATGAAGAATATTAGACCCGTCCATCTTGGCGTCAAGGAGAGAAAATTGAATATGAAGTATAAAAGCACGAGAGGGAAAGTCGCGCCGATCGGCTTTATCGATATGTTCCTGATGGGACTCGGCGAAGACGGGGGGCTGATCGTTCCCGAGACGATTCCGACCGTCGCAGCGGAGCAATTGCAAGCCTGGAGCGGCTTGTCTTTCCAAGAGGTGATGTTTAACGTCTTCTCCCTATATACGAACGGAGAAATTCCGGAAGCGGACCTGCGTCGTTTGATCGACGACAGCTACGCCGGATTTACGAGTCCCGACGTGCTGCCTCTGACTAAGATCGACGACGAGTTGAGCGTGATGGAGCTGTTCCACGGGCCGACGTTCGCTTTCAAGGACGTCGCTTTGCAGTTTATGGGCAATCTGTACGCTTACGTGGCAAAGAAGCGCGGCGAGGTCATTAACATTCTCGGCGCGACTTCCGGCGATACCGGGGCTTCCGCGATCAGCAGCGTTCGCGGCAAGGAGGGCATTCGGATCTGCATTCTGCACCCGAACGGCAAAGTCAGCCGCGTGCAGGAGCTGCAGATGACGACGGTCTTGGACGACAACGTGCTGAACCTGTCCGTGAACGGCAACTTCGACGATTGCCAGCGGATCATCAAGGATTTGTTCGCGGACGTAGCGTTCAAGTCCAAGTATCATTTGCGGGCGATCAACTCGATTAACTTCGTGCGTATTTTGGCCCAAGCGGTATACTATTTCTACGCTTACTTGAAGCTGCCGGAGGAGGCTCGTGCAGGCGGCGTGAGCGTCAGCGTGCCTACGGGCAACTTCGGCAATATTTTCTCGGGCTACTTGGCCAAGAAAATGGGCGTGCCGATCAAGCAGCTCGTGCTGGCGACGAACGAAAACAACATTCTGGAGCGTTTCATCCGCGAGGGCGTGTACAAGCCCGAAGGGTTCCGCAGCACGCACAGCCCGTCGATGGACATTCAGATCGCGAGCAATTTCGAGCGTTATCTGTACTACTTCCTCGGCGAAGATTCGGCGGAAGCGACGGCCCGGATGGAGCGGTTCAAGGAGGAAGGCCAGCTAACGTTCACGACGGAAGAGGTCGCGCGCATTCAAGGAGATCTGTCGGCTTACAGCGTCGGCAACGAGGAATGCTTGGAGACGATACGCGAGTACGAGGAGAAGCACGGTTATTTGCTTGATCCGCATTCGGCTTGCGGAGTGGCGGCCTACGAGCGCGCGGGCAGCAAGGGAGACGGAACGTTCGTCTCGCTGGCGACGGCTCATCCGGCGAAGTTCGACGAGGCGATTCGGCTGACCGGCATCGAGCAGAAGTTCCCGGAGCGGATCTCCGAGCTGTTCGACAAACCGCAGCGTCAGACGGTCGTCGACAATTCAAGGGAAGCGATCGCGGCGCTGTTGGTGGATTTTTACCGGGTAGACAGATAGAGCGAACTAGACTGAAACGGGGGAGAACGGATTGCTTATCGGTGCAGTAGAAGCAGGCGGCACGAAGTTCGTGTGCGGAATCGGCAATGAAAAAGGAGAGGTGTTCGATCGGATCAGCTTTCCGACGGAGCAACCGGAGAAAACGCTGGCTCAGGTGGAGGCGTATTTTCGGGACAAGCAGGTGTCCGCTATCGGCATCGGGTCGTTCGGTCCGATCAATATCGACCGCGAAAGCCCGCAGTACGGCTATGTCACGACGACTCCGAAGCCGGGCTGGTCGAACTATCCGGTGCTGCCGGAGCTAAAGAAGGTATTGGACGTCCCGATCGGCTGGGATACGGACGTGAACGCTGCGGCGCTGGGAGAGGCGACGTGGGGCGCGGCCAAAGGCTTGGATAGCTGCCTGTATTATACGATCGGCACGGGCGTCGGCGTCGGAGTATACGCCGAAGGCCGGATGGTGCACGGGCTCGTGCATCCGGAAGGCGGCCACGTGCTGACTCGCCGTCACCCCGACGACACGTATGAAGGCAAATGCCCGTACCATGGCGATTGCTTGGAAGGGATGGCGGCAGGACCTGCCATTGAAGGCAGATGGAAGGTGAAGGGTCACGAGCTTCCGGCCGATCACCCGGCTTGGGAGATGGAGGCGTTCTACATCGGGCAAGCGCTTGTGAGCGCGATTTTGCTGCTGTCGCCGAAGAAAATCATCCTGGGCGGCGGAGTTATGCACCAGCTGCAGCTGTTTCCACTCGTTCATGAGCAGGTGCGCAGCGGGCTGAAGGGCTATGTCGCTTCATCCGCGCTGGAGCCCGACGGCATTGCCGATTATATTGTGCCCCCGGGTCTTGGCGACAATGCGGGCCTGTGCGGCTCGATCGCTCTCGGGCTTCGAGCTTACGAAGATTCTCGGAAATAGTTAATTCATACGAACTGCCTGCGGCAAACCTCAGGGCAGCCGGGCCAACCAGGGAACTGGTTGGCTTTTTTTATGTTTTAACGGATAAATTCCAGAAGCGTTATGTATATGTGAGTATATGTTACGTAACTGTTTTAAGGAATGGGTGAAATTCGCAAGGAGGAGTAGGATTTTCGAGCTAATAATGATTGTTTGCGCTTCAATGGCCCATTTTCAGTCTTGTTATTAAACTTAACATTGCATTATGATTCGGTCAGATAAATGACATATTATATAACGTGGGAGGTAGTTTGCATGTCTTCATCTGCCGTATTTCGCAAAATTTCGGTATCGCTTCTGGCTCTGTTGCTTCTCGCAACCGGCATGAATGCCGCTTTCGCAGCGGATTCGCCGACTGCTTCGGCTTCGTCGGAAGTTAAAATTCCCCCTGTCCCGTTCGCTTTCAAATCCTCGCCGCTCCCTAACGTCATGGTCATCGCTACGGGCGGCACGCTCGCCGGGAAGGCGGCGGACCAAACGAGCTTCCAGAATTACAGAGCAGGGACTTATTTGATGGAAGATCTGGTGAAACAGCTTCCGGACAAAAACAAAATCGCCGACGTCTCGGTATACCAATTCGGCAACAAAGGCTCGGGCGGCTACGCCATCGCGGATCTGTTCGATCTGTCCCAGGTCGTGGACCAGGCCCTGGCGCTTTACGACGGAGTGGTCGTGACAACGGGGACGGACACGATGGAGGAAATCGGATATTTCCTCGATCTGACGGTGCGAAGCGAGAAACCCGTCGTCATCACGGGAGCCATGCGGCCTTGGGACGTGATCGGCACGGACGCTCCGGCCAATCTGTACAACGCGATCAAGCTGGCTGGCAGCGGGAAGACGACCTGGTTCGGGACCGTCTTGATGCTCAACGACATGATTCATGCGGTGCGAGACGTAACTAAATCGAACGCTCACCGGATGGATACTTTCGAAACGCCGATCATAGGCGCCCTGGGATACATCGACGAGGACGAAATCCGCATTTATCGGGCGCCGGCGCGGGCATTGAAGGCGGGAGATGAGGATTGGGAGACGCCTTTCGACTTGACGAAAATCGCGAAGAAGGATTTGCCGATCGTAGGTATAGCGTACAACGGGCAGGAAATGAGCGGCGGCGCTATCCGCGGCTTCGTGGCCGACGGTGCCAAAGGCATCGTTACCGCCGGTACGGGAGCAGGCGGCATTTCGGCTCAGATGAGCGAAGCGCGCAAGGAGTCGATCGGCAAAGGCGTCATCTTCGTCACGACGACCCGCACGGGTTCGGGCACGATGTACGGCGGCAGCGAGGGCGTTATCGCCGGCGATAGCCTCAATGCTCAGCATGCACGCATTTTGCTTATTCTTGCGCTGGCCTTCTCGAACGATTTCGATACGATAAAAGGATGGTTCGAAAAGATCGGCACGCAGGAAATCGATGGCTCGGAGCTAGCTTCATAAGACGGCTGGCGACACTCTTCAGACCAATCGGAGTTGTTCCGGTTGGTCTTCTCCATATAAGGGAAACCTATTGACAATTGATCTTTTTTGTATCATCATAACATATGAGCAAGTATTCATATGTTATGAATCGAGGGATCCATCATGTCCGATACGAAAAATCGCGAGCATAGCCATGACGCACACGTTCACGGGCACAGCCAAGGCCACGAACGCAATCATGAACAGGATAGCCGAAAACACTACCACGACTACGGACACAACTATGATCACGAACACCATCACGACAACGGACACAACCATGATCACGGACACCATCACGACAACGGACACAACCATGATCACGGACACCATCATCACGGCATCGGCGGGCATCATCATCACTTTGACGGGAACCGCGATGGAAACAAGAAGGGTCTGATGTTCGCGCTGATTATCACGACGGGCATTATGGCGTTAGAATTCGCGGGCGGTCTTGTCACCAACAGCCTTGCGCTGCTCTCGGACTCCGGCCATATGCTGAGCGACGCCAGCGCTTTGGCGCTTAGTCTGGTCGCTTTGTGGTTTGCGTCCAGACCGGCATCGCCGAATAAAACGTACGGTTTCTACCGATTCGAGATTTTGGCGGCGTTATTCAACGGAGTAACGTTATTCGTCATCGCGGGATTCATAATGCGGGAAGCTTACGGCCGCTTCTTCGCGCCTCCCGAGGTGTCGAGCCTGTCGATGCTCCTGATCTCGTCGGTAGGACTCGTCGCTAACCTTCTAAGCGCGTTCGCGTTAATGCGCAAAGGCGACGTCAAAAACAATCTGAACCTGAGAAGCGCTTACTTGCACGTGCTCGGAGACGCGCTAGGCTCCGTAGGCGCCATCGTCGCCGGAATCGTCATGCTCGCCTTCGGTTGGTACATAGCCGACCCGATTATCAGCGTGCTCGTGTCGCTGCTCATTCTGAAGAGCGCTTGGAGCGTAATTAAGCATACCGTTCACATTTTGATGGAAGGAACTCCGGTGACGATCGACCAGACTTCGGTCAAGGAAACGCTGACCGGCATTGACGGGGTTCTGGACGTTCACGATCTGCATATATGGACGATTACGTCGGGAATGGACTCGCTGAGCTGCCACCTTACCGTACGGGACGGATCGGATCAGCAGGCGGTTCTGCAGCGGGCGATTCGGATGATCGAGGAGAAATTCAAAATCCGGCATGCGACGATCCAGATCGAAACGACCGCGATTCGGCATATGGAGCTGAAGGTTTAGCCGACGACATCATTCCTCTACGTCCCGTTGCCTGCGGTAAGCGACCCTTTTCCGTACCGTGGAAGGGGCTCGGTATTAGCCTGTTTCGGAGAAAGAAGAGCGAGGTAATACCCTATGAGAGCGAAGATGTAACATTATGAATATTTTCTAACCGTTTTTTAAGAAAAGCTCAAAATGCCTTTAACGGCGGTGATGGCTCTCTCCTTAGGAAAATATCGCCTAAATCGGATATGTTATAGTTAATCCCGACAACGATGGTTCGAGGCAACCAGAGAACCCGGGAGGATTTATTGCACGATGACGAGAAGTAAAATCGCGTTGAAATTGGGGTTGGCATGCGGCTTGGCGATTACGGGACTATTCGGGACGATGATCGGAACTTCGGCTCAGGTCAGCGCCGCTACGGAGGAATCGTTAAGCTTGATCTCTTTCGGCAAGGACTATATCGGAACGCCCTATAAATTCGGAGCGGCGGCGGGCTCGACTTCCGCTTTTGATTGCTCTTCTTATGTACAGTATGTATTCGAGCAAGCAGGGATATCGCTGCCGCGGACTTCGTCGGCTCAAGCCTCCGTTGGCGATAAAGTCGATAAAGCGTACTTGAGCGTCGGCGATCTGTTGTTCTTCAAAACGGGAAAAGGCGGGATCAGCCACGTCGCCATCTACGCGGGCGACGGCAAGATGCTCCACGCGAGCACCAGCCAAGGAGTGACCCTCTCCAGCATGAACTCGAGCTATTGGACGAAAGCTTACGTAACGGCGCGCCGCGTGCTGTAATCATCCATTCCAAAACCATCCCCGCGCGGGATGGTTTTTTTTGTAAGGGACTTGCCGGAAGCAAGCAAGGATTCCTAGATTTTACGGGAATTTTAGGTTGGGATTATCGAAACGCGTCATGTTTTAGATTATAATGAACAAGGTTGAAACCTTTTTGTCGGAACATCGTAAATTTAGGTAGTTACAGGATGAGAGATTCCTAGAATCCGATTCCGCCACGGCATCAGCCGAAACGAGCTGAAGGGAGAGCCTGCTGGAAATGACGATTTCGCTTGTGAAAGGACAGAAAGTGGATCTCACGAAGGGAAATGCCGGCCTGAGCAAAATTACGGTAGGTCTCGGGTGGGACCCGGTCAAGAAGAAAGGATTTTTCGGTTCCAGGAAAGTGGACATCGATTGCGACGCTTCCGCGCTGCTGCTCGACGAGAACGGCAAGCTTCGGGACAAGCACCTCGTATGCTTTTACAATTTGAAGAGCTTGGACGGCTCGGTCGTTCATTCCGGCGACAATCTGACGGGAGAAGGCGACGGCGACGACGAGCAGATTTCCGTTGATCTTGCGCGAGTTCCCGCTCACGTGCACAAAATTTTGTTTGTCGTGAACATCTACGATGCCGTCAACCGCAAGCAGGATTTCGGCATGATCTCCGACGCTTATATCCGCGTGCTGAACCAGACGAACCAGCAGGAGCTTATCCGGTTTAATCTGACCGACAACTATGGGGGCAAGACGGCACTCATCGTCGGGGAAATCTACCGCCACAGCGGGGAATGGAAATTTAACGCGATCGGCGAAGGCTCGTTCGCCGCGCATGTCGACCTGTTGGCAAGAGAATATCAATAATACACATCCAAATCCAAGAAAAGAGGGAATTGCACATGTCTATCAGCTTATCCAAAGGTCAAAAAATCGATCTCACGAAAACGAACCCCGGTCTTACGAAAGTGCTTATCGGTCTTGGATGGGATACGAACAAATACGACGGAGGCAAAGACTTCGACCTCGACGCTTCCGCGTTTCTGCTTAACGGCGCGGGCAAAGCCGGCTCCGAGAAGGATTTCATTTTCTACAACAACCTGAAAAGCTCCAACGGCGCTATCGAGCATACGGGCGATAACCTGACGGGCGAAGGCGACGGGGACGACGAGCAAATCAAAGTCAACCTGGCTACCGTTCCCGCGGAAGTGGAGAAAATCTCGTTCTGCATCACGATCCACGAAGCGACCGAAAGAGGCCAAAACTTCGGACAAGTGACGAACGCTTTCGTGCGCATCGTGAACGAAGATACGGGAGCGGAGCTGATTCGTTACGACTTGGGCGAAGACTTCTCGGTCGAGACGGCGGTTGTCGTAGGCGAGCTCTACCGTCATGGCGGAGAATGGAAATTCAACGCGGTCGGAAGCGGCTACAGAGACGGCCTGGCCGGCTTGGTGAAAGACTTCGGACTGATGTAAGACCGTAGTACCCCGGTTTGCGGGACCGCTGTTCAATCGGATCGCGGTCCCTTTCCAATTAACGAGAAGGTTGGGCTGATCATGGCGGTTAATTTATCCAAAGGCCAGAAAGTCGACTTGACGAAATCCAATCCGGGGTTGGTCAAGGTTAAAATCGGGCTGGGCTGGGATACGAACAAGTACGACGGCGGCAGCGCGTTCGATCTCGACGCCTCGGCATTTTGCCTTAACGCGGCGGGCAAAGTCAGCTCGGACAGCGACTTTATTTTCTACAACAACAAGAGCAACCCGAACGGCTCCATCCTGTTGTCGGGAGACAACCAGACCGGCGAAGGCGACGGAGACGACGAGTCGCTCGTCATCGAGCTGGCGCAGGTGCCGGCGGACGTTCAGAAGATCGCCTTCTGCATTACGATCCATGACGCCGCGGCGCGCAACCAGAATTTCGGCCAGGTGGCCAACTCCTTCGCCCGCGTCGTGGACGAGGCTACGAACGAAGAATTGGTCCGCTACGATCTCGGGGAAGATTTCTCGATCGAGACGGCGGTCGTTGTCGCCGAGCTTTATCGGCATAACGGAGAATGGAAATTCAGCGCCGTAGGAAGCGGATACCGCGACGGCTTGGCCGGCCTCTGCCGGGACTTCGGAGTACAAGTATAGGAGGGATTACGGATGACGATCAGCTTATCCAAAGGACAAAGAATCGATCTGACGAAGACGAACCCGGGCTTGAAGAAGGCCATTATCGGACTCGGCTGGGATACGAACAAGTATACCGGCGGTGACGATTTCGACCTGGACGCTTCGGCGTTTCTGCTCCATGCCAACGGCAAGGCGAACGGCATCGAGGACTTCGTCTTCTACAACAATCTGACCGCTTATTCCGGCGCCGTCGTCCACACCGGGGACAACCGCGACGGTCAGGGGGAAGGCGACGACGAGCAGATCAAGCTGATCTTCGATAAAATTCCGCAGCACATTCATCGCATCGGCATTACCGTCACGATCCACGAGTCCGAGCGTCGCCATCAGAATTTCGGCCAGGTCTCGAACGCTTTCGTCCGGTTGGTGGACGAGCAGACGGGCAGCGAGATTCTTCGTTACGACCTGGGCGAAGACTTCTCGGTCGAGACGGCGGTCGTCGTATGCGAACTGTATCGTCACGGCGGGGATTGGAAGTTCCAGGCGGTCGGATCGGGCTTCTCCGGTGGCTTGGCCGCGCTGGCGAACAACTACGGCTTGGACGCCAAGTAATCACTTAACGGAGGATTCGCAGCGCATGTCTCAGAAAATCATTAAGGGCCAGAAAGCGGATATTACGAAGAATACGCCGATATCGCGCGTTGTCGTCGGAATGGGCTGGGGAACCGGCGCCGGCGTAGATTTGGATTTCTCGGTTTTCGTGCTGCAGGCAAGCGGCAAAGTGCGTTCGGATCAGGATCTGATCTTCTATTCGAATCCTACCGGAGCCGGAGGCTCGATTCGCATTCTCGGGCAAGAAAAGAAAAGCTACGGCGGCTACCCGGATCAGGAGCAGGCGAGCATCGACCTGAGAAGCGTTCCGCAGGAACTGGAGCGGATTCCGTTTACGCTGACGATCTACGAAGGAGACGCCCGCAGACAGAACTTCTCGCTCGTTAAGGACGCCTATTTGCGGGTTATCGACGAAGCGACGGGCAACGAGCTGCTGCGGTATGACCTTGGCAATCAATTTCCCGTCGAAACGGCGATCGTCGTGGGAGAATTATATAGATACAACGGGGAATGGAAGTTCAACGCGGTCGGCTCCGGGTACTCCGGAGGCCTCGCCGCCCTATGCGGAAGCTTCGGCGTAGTCGTACGAGAGGAGCCGCAGGCGGCTTCTCCGGCACCGACGCCGAAGCCCGAACCGGCCAAGCCGCCGGTCGGACAAGCCTCTCCTCCTGCTCCGCCGCCGGCGGCCCCGTCGATTCGGCTGGACAAGATCGAGCTGAAGAAGAAGGGCGACGTCATCAACCTGGAGAAGAAATCGGGAACGCTGGGCGAGATTCTGGTCAATCTGAATTGGAATCGCAAGAAATCCGGCGGCGGCTTCTTCAAGGCGGCGTCCGGCATCGACCTCGATCTCGGCTGTCTCTTCGAATTGAAGGACGGCACGAAGGGCGGCGTTCAAGCGCTCGGCAACGCCTTCGGAGACTACCAGCGGCCGCCGTACGTGGCGCTCGACGGAGACGATCGGACGGGCGCGCTCGAGGGCGGGGAGAACCTGCGGATCAACGGAGCCAAAGTCGCGGAGATCGAACGGATCGTCATCTACGCCTTCATCTATTCGGGCGTGGCGAACTGGTCGCAGGCGGACGGAGTCGTTACCGTCAAGTATCCCGGAGGTCCGGATATCGTCGTGCGGATGGACGAGTACAACAGCAACAAAGGCTTGTGCGCCATCGCGATGATCCGCAACGTGAACGACCAGACGTTCAGCGTCGAGAGGCTCGTGCAATTTTTCGATGATCAGCAGAAGCTGGATGTCGCGTACAACTGGGGTTTGCGCTGGACAAGGGGAAGCAAATAATTCATCGATTTGGAGCTTGAATCGGCAGGGGGGCCATCATGGATTTTTTACAAAGCTTTATTGACAACTTCGGGAGCTTCTTCGATTGGCAGCATATCGGCGAAGTGCTGTCGATGCCATCGACGTGGGGGATCATCGGTACGTTGATCATTCTCGAAGGCTTATTGTCGGCGGACAACGCGCTCGTTCTCGCGGTTATGGTACGCCATCTTCCGAAGGATCAGCAGAAGAAGGCGTTGTTCTACGGAATTATCGGCGCATACGTCTTCCGCTTCCTGGCGATCGGAATCGGGACGTATTTGGTCAAGATTACCTGGATCAAGGTCGCCGGGGGGGTGTACTTGCTCTGGATCGCGCTCAGCAACTTGTTCGATCTGGAATTCAAGCTCGCTCGCATCGGCGGAGTGCCGCTCATTCCATATATCCGCAAAAAGCCGGACGAGGATGAGAATGAAATCGAGAACAAAGGCTACGGGTTCTGGCGTACGGTACTGGCCGTCGAAATGATGGACATCGCCTTCAGTATCGACAGCGTTCTGGCCGCGTTCGGGGTAAGCGAAGAAGTATGGGTTCTGTTCCTGGGCGGTATTCTCGGCGTGCTCATGATGCGCGGAGTGGCTCAGGTGTTCCTAAGACTGATCGAGAAATTCCCGGAGCTGGAGAAAGCCGCGTTTATTCTGATCGTCGTCATTGGAGCGAAGATGATCGCCGGAGCCTTCGGATTCGAGGTATCGCATGTCGTGTTCTTCTCCGTTCTGATCGCGATCTTCGTAGGTACGATGATTCTCAGTTCCATGAGGAAAAAAGCCGAAGCTGCCAAATCTTCCGCCGACTCCTAATCGAATGTTGCAGTCGCATACCCTTCGAAATATCCCTCATGCGCGCGTGGGGGATATTTTTTGAAAATGGACATGGAAGTATTTTCAAGATTTATAGGATTGGAGGAGGGTGAAGGCTTTGCGCTATTTCGATTATTTGACGCCGGAGCAGGAGGAGGATTTGTTTCTTCATCCCCCGAAAGAGTTCAGCAATCGCGACGACAAGGAGACATTGGCTTATGCGGTTGGCGCCGCGCTTTATATGCCCGCCGTTCGTCCCCGAATCGCGGAAGACGTCGTCAGCGGCAAAATCAAGGGACTCGTATCCTTGGTCATCGACCTGGAGGACGCGGTAGCCGACAGTCAGGTCGACTATGCCGAAAACAATTTGTGCGAGACATTGGACAAACTTCGCCGCTTCCTGGAAGAGGGCTTGATCAAGCCGTCGGCGCTGCCGCTGATCTTCGTGCGCGTTCGGTCCGCGGAGCAATTGAGCAGGCTGCTGTCCCGGCTGGAGGAGCGTCTGGTCTTGTTGACGGGCTTCGCGTTTCCGAAGTTTTCGCCTGTCCTGGGCGAAGCCTGCTTCCGCCTGTTGGAGGAGTATAACGGCCGCGCCGGCCCGGATTCGCCCACGCTGTACGGCATGCCGATCCTGGAGACGGCGGAAGTGATCTACCGGGAGAGCCGTTCGTCCGCGCTGCTGGACATTCAGTCGCTTCTGAAGAGATACAGGCGATTCGTACTGAACGTGAGAATCGGAGCGACCGACTTCTCGAGCATCTTCGGGCTGCGGCGCAATCCCGATATGACGATCTACGATATCGGCGTCATCCGGGATTGCGTGACGGACATTATCAACGTGTTCGGCCGGCAGGACGAGGGCTTCGTGATTTCCGGGCCGGTCTGGGAGTACTTCAGAAGCGACCGAGTGCTGAAGCCGCAGCTGAGAATGACGCCGTTTCAGGAGGCCATGGGCAAGGACGGACTCCGGCTGCGCATGTCTTACCTGGACAGGTACGAAGACGGGCTCATCCGCGAAGTGGCGTACGACAAGGAGAACGGAATTATCGGCAAAACGATCATTCATCCGACCCATCTGCAGCCGGTACAGGCGCTTTACGTCGTCACTCACGAGGAATATTGCGACGCGGCGAGCATCATCGCGAACAGCCGGGGCGATTACGGCGTCATGAAGAGCCAGTACGCCAACAAGATGAACGAGATCAAACCGCACTTGAACTGGTCCAACCGGATTATGAACCGATCAAAGATATTCGGGGTGCTCCATGAAAAACATAACTTCACCAGCTTGCTCGCCGACCTCGAGCCGGCCAGAGCGCTTGTATAGCATCGTCGACGGATTGGAAGTCGAGGTCAGGGTTACGTCCAATCCTTACGGGCTTGAGCTTGACCGCTTGTTCGGAATGGCGGCGCGAATCAATAAGAAACGCGGTTTTCTGTTCGTCAGCAAGCTGCTGGGCAAGCATATTCCCGTCATTCCTTCGGCGTCGCTGGGGGCGGGGGCGATGCTCGGCCATCTGTACGCGCAGGACGCGCCGTCGGGCATGCCAATGCTCGATACGGATCGTCTGAGGGATATGCTCGGGAGCAGAGATAAGGCGGACGCAGGGTACCGGGAGCTAATGGCGCGCAAAATCCGCATCGAAGAGCCGACGCTGTTCATCGGCTTCGCGGAGACGGCGACCGCGCTCGGGCACAGCCTGTTCGACGCGTTCGAAGGCAACGTATCGTTCGTGCATACGACGCGCGAGGAGATCGAGGGGCTGATCCCGCCGATCCGGTTCGAAGAGGAGCATTCGCATGCCGTCGCCCATCGGTGCTACGTTCGCGATGCGTCCGTATTCCGCGACGCCGCCCGGATCGTGCTCGTCGACGACGAGATTACGACGGGCAAGACGGCGCTCAACATGATCCGGGAGTTGAACGCCGCGTTCGGACACCGCGACTTCGCCGTGGCCAGCCTGCTCGATTGGCGTTCCGTCGAGGATCGCGGGCGGTTCGCGGAGCTGGAGCACGAGCTCGGCATTCGCATCCGCTGTCTGTCGCTGATCGAAGGGACGATCAAGGTGCTGGGCAGCCCGCTGGAGGAGGAAGGGAAGGACGGGAAGAACGATTCCGTGCCGACGGCGGATTTCCGTTTGTACCGTCACGACCTTACCGCGCTGTTCGAACATGCGGGAGATTCGGAGACGGATGAGTCGGGGGAGGCGGCCCGTTCGCCGAAGCTTCGCTCTTATTTGCTGCATACCGGAAGATTCGGCATGGACGCAGCCGACGGGAAAGCGCTGGACCGCTCCGTCGCCAGGGCGGCGGACTACTTGGGAACGCGGAGAACGGGGCGCCGGGCGCTATGTCTCGGAACGGGCGAATTCATGTACGTCCCGATGAGGATCGCCGAGCGAATGGGAGACGGGGTCTACAGCCAATCGACGACGAGAAGCCCGATTCACCCGCTGCGAAGAGAGGGCTACGCGGTAACTTCCGCCTACCGCTACGATTCGGTAGACGGGGAAGAGGTAGCCAACTTCATTTACAACGTCGAACCGGGCCAATACGACGAAGCGTTCGTCTTCGTCGAACGGGAATACGATCCGGAGAGGGGCGCATCGTTCGAGCGGGCTCTGTCCCGGCTGGGCGTGCCCGTCGTTCATATCGTCCGCTTCGGCACATCAGGAGATCGGAGGGAAGGGGAATGAAGCAGCTTCAGTCCGTATACGAAGGCGATGTCCCCCAGCCGTCCCCAATAGGCAGCTATAAGCCCGGGGACGTCGTATTTTTGTTGAAGGATTTAAGCGACGTCGAGCTGGAGCGCGGCACGGAGGACCGGGAAGAGGCGATCCAATCCGGGACGCATTATTCGGAGATGCTGCCGATCGAGTATCGGCCGTCGGACGAGTACATCCGGCTGTACCGGGAGACGCTGCTCGAGACCGCGGGCAAGGTCGCGGAGGCGGTCGCCGCCGTATCGGAGCAGATCGTCGCGAAGCGCGGAGCTAACGTCGTGCTCGCGTCCTTGGCGCGGGCGGGCACGCCGATCGGAGTGCTCATCAAGCGATATCTGCAAACCTATCACGGGCTGGATGCGCCTCATTACAGCATCTCGATCATCAGAGGCAAAGGAATCGACGAGAACGCCTTGAAATATATGCTGCGCCGCCATCCGGACGGGGACATTCAATTCGTCGACGGCTGGACGGGCAAGGGCGCCATTCGCAAAGTGCTGATCGAAGCCTGCGGCAGCTTCTACGAACGCTATGGCGTCCGACTGAGCGACAATCTCGCCGTGCTGGCCGATCCCGGCTGCTGCTCCGCCACGTTCGGCACGCGGGAGGATTTCCTCATTCCGAGCGCTTGCCTGAATTCGACCGTGTCCGGCCTCGTCAGCCGAACCGTTCTGCGAGACGACTTGATCGGACCGGAAGACTTCCACGGGGCGAAATACTACCGGGAGCTGGCGGCGGACGACCTGTCCAACGAATACGTCGATACGATCGAAGCTCATTTCGAATCGGTCCGGGAAGCGGCCAGGGAGAAAGCCGAACGGCTGTTGGCCGGGACCGGGGATCCCGTCACTTGGCAGGGGGAACGGGATATTCGGGCTATTCAGCGGGATTACGGCATCGACGACATCAATTTGGTGAAGCCCGGAGTCGGGGAGACGACCCGCGTGCTGCTGCGCAGAGTACCGTGGAAAATTCTCGTGGACGACGCAAGCAACCCCAATCTCGCTCCGATTCTGCTGCTGGCGGCGGATCGCGGCGTTCCCGTCGAGGAATACCCCGAGCTGGCTTATTCCTGCTGCGGGATCATTAAGCCGCTCAGGGGGGACCCCGCATGATCTTCGCCTGCGATTTGGATCAGACGCTGATCTACTCCCGCCGCTCGATGGGATCCGTCGAGGAAAGCGAGCTCGTTCCCGTCGAGAAGTACGAAGGGGATGACTTGAGCTTCATGACCCGTACCGCCTATTCGCGGCTTCGCGAGCTGAGCCGGGAGATCGACTTCGTGCCGACGACGACCCGAATTTACGAGCAATACGAAAGAATTCACGGACTGACGGACGGAATCCGCATTCGCTACGCGATCGTCAGCAACGGAGGCCGGGTGCTGGTCGACGGCCGGACGGACGCGGGGTGGGACGGCATGATCCGGGAAGCCGTGCGCTCCGGGGCGGCTCCGGGAGCGGAAGCGAAGGCGCTGTTCGATCGGATGGCGGGCGACGGTTGGGTGCTGAAGGAGCGGTACTGCGACGGGCTGTTCTACGCCATTGTCGTGGACAGGGAACGCATTCCCCGCGGCTGGATGGAAGAGCTTGCGGGCGAACTGGCCGCAATGGGCTGGAATTGCTCGCTGCAAGGGCGCAAGGTGTACCTGGTTCCCGATCCGGTCAGCAAGGGCGCAGCCGTCCGTTACGTGAAGGAGCTCGCGGGCGCATCGTTCGTGTTCGCGGCCGGAGACAGCTTGCTCGACGAGAGCATGCTGAGGATCGCGGACGCGGCAATGGCTCCCGGGCACGGCGAGCTGTTCCGGAATTACGGGGGCGCGGGCGGGAGCGGGAGCGGGAGTATCCGCTTCGCCGGCCGATCCGGAATTTTGGCTTCGGAAGACATTTTGAACGCCGCGGCGAATGGCCGCCTGGAAACGAGGCATACGGGATGACGAACATTTATTTCAACCGATGGTTCTCCTCGGTCTATCATTATATCAATATGATCCGCGACAATCCGGACGGCAGAAGCTTCGTCTTCTACGGGACGCATCCCGATCCTGGCCATCTATCCTTGCAAGCCTGCGACCATGCGGAGCAGGAGCCGACGCTTCACGGCGCCGAGTACGTCGAATACGCGCTCGATTTCTGCAGACGCAACGACATCGGCGTCTTCATCCCCCGGCTTAAAATGCTGGAGATCGCGAGAGAGGCCGGCCGCTTCGACGAAATCGGCACGAAGGTGATGGTTTGCCGCGATATCGCGCTGCTCGAATGCTTGATGGAGAAGGACCGGTTCTACGAAAGCTTGGCCGGGACCGGCGTCGTGCCGCTTCCGGAATATGAGGTCGCCGAGACGGCGGAGCAGTTCAAAGCGGCGTACGAGAAGCTGAAGTCGGGCGGCCATCGCGTATGCTTCAAGCCGACGAACGCGGAAGGCGGCATGGGCTTCAGAATCATCGACGACGGCCGGAGCGAGGAGGATAAGCTGAACGACCTGTACGGCTGGGTGAGCGCGGCGATTCCTTTCGAGGAGGCGTATCGAACGCTGTCGTCCGTGGAGCGGTTCCCGAAATTGATGGTGATGGAGCTGCTGCCGGACGAGGAGGTCAGCATCGATTGTCTGGCGGACGCGGAAGGCCGTCTGGTCGCCGCCGTCCCTCGCCGTAAATCGTCGGGCCGAATCTACCTGCTGGAGGATAAGCCGGAGCTGCTGGAGATCGCTTCGCGCGTGGCGGAGCGCTGCCGGATTCCGTTCGTCTACAACATCCAGGTCAAGTACAACGGCGGCGTGCCGAAGCTGCTCGAGATCAATCCGCGAATGTCGGGCGGACTGTACATTACGTGCCTGAGCGGAGTGAACATGCCGTACTTGGCGGTCAAGGCGCTTCTCGGAGAACCCTTCGAACGGCCGGTGCCGCGATTCGGCGTTAAAGCGAGCTATCTCGAGCTTCCCGTCCTGATGAAATAAGGCAGGCCTCGGGCTTGCGATAAAAAATTGACGAGCGCTGCCGAAAGCCATAAACTAAAGTCAAGAGTTAACCGTTTACGCCAGTCGGATTCGGTTGGATAGACAGGAGGCAACGGACTTGCTTCGTTCGAAATGGGGACTAGCGTCCATCATCATCGGTTATGCGGCAGGATATATTTCGACTTTTTTCGTTCATGACGCGATCGCGCTCGTGTTTCCGATTCTGGGAACGATGCTCGCTTCGGTTATTCGCAACGCCGAGCTCAAAGTGGCCAAGCTGGCCGCCGAGAGGGACGCGGCGAATGCCGCGGCGGCGGCTGCTGCGGGCGGCCCCCAGCAGTCCCAGCGGATTCCGCCGGCACAATCGTACGGCGGCGGCTCCGGAGCGCAAGCGTCGGCAGGCTTCTCGGATGCGGCGCAGCGGCAGGCGGCTCCGGAACCGAAGGCTTCCGAGCTCGGACCGGAGTGGGATTCCATCCTCGAATATATCGGCACGATCGAGGACATGGTGCTGCTCGAAGGGAAGAAGGACAATCTCGATAACGAGATCGTGCAGCGCACTTTGTCTCTTCTCGTTCGCTTGAACCGCGTCATTCCGCAATTGGTCGCTTTCAACAACGGGGACATCAACCACAAAATCCAGCGGCTCGTGCTTAAGGACCTGAACGGGGCGATCACGCCTTTCCTGCATCTGAGCGGAGAAGCGAAGCGGCAGAACCGCAGATTGCTTCTCAACAGCATTCGGGACATCGACAACCAGATTACGACCTATACGAGCTTCATCGAGCAGAAGGACCTTATGGAGTTGAAAAACAAGGCCGAGCTCATTCATCAGCGCTACGGCGCCGGCAACTAGCAGCGCGAGTTCTGAAACAATTTTAATAATCGATGGGGGGACTTATGCATGAGTACGCCAGCCATACTGCTTAAAGATTCGGACGCCGCAAGGGTCCAGCAAGAAGCGCAAGCCACGATTCAGCGCATTTCGTCGGCCGATACCGCCCAACTCGATTCCTTGATGGACGAGGTAGGCCGCATGGGCCAGAAGACGATGGAGAAAGCCGGGGCCAACCTGACTTTGCTGGAGCGTCCTCTCAACGACCTGCTCAGCGGCAAGCGTTCGGAGATCGCCGGAAACATCATGAAGCTTCGCAACGAAGTCGACGATCTGAACCGGGCGAAGGATCTGTCCATCTTCCAACGCATTCTGCGCAAGACGCCGATGAAGAATTACATCATGAAGTACCAATCGGTGCGGACGAACGTCCAGGCGATCATCTCCGCGCTGCGCAACGGCAAGGATACCCTCGAAGAGAACATTGTGCACATGCGCAACCTGAAGCAAATGTGCATTCAGGAAATGTACAACGTCCAGCAGCGCATCGAGCTGGGCAATCAGCTGAAGACGCTGTTCGAGCAGGAGTTGGCCAAGCCGGAGAACGAAAGCCGCAAGTCGCAGCTCGAGAAGGGCCTGCGCAAGGTCGTGACGCGCATTCAGGCGCTGACCGAGATGATCATGCTGTACCAGCAGGCGATCGCCGGCTCGGACATTATTAACGACAACAACGACAAGCTGATCGATTCCGTCGACGCGACGATCGACAAGACGCAGCATCTGATTACCGTGTCCGCGATGATCGCGACCGCGCTCGAGGATCAGATGAAGGTTATCGACGCCGTGAACGCGACGAACGATATGCTAGGCAAGCAATTCGCGGAGAACGCGCGGATGCTCAACGAGACGACGCAGAAGACGACGCAGGCGATGACGAAGTCGGCAATGTCGATGGAGCAGATCAATCAGGCGATGAACGATCTGACTTCGGCGATCAACCGGTGCGAGGAATCCAACCGGACGATTATCGCCTCCGCGACCGAACAGACGTCCCGCCTGCAGGAGATCAACAAGCAGATGGGCCAGCGTCTCGGCTTGCAACCCGCGGCCGGATCGTCGCCGCAAGCGGCCATTCCGGAGCCTGCCGCCGTTACCAGCTTGCTCGATTAAGGCCTAGAAAAGGGATTATCCCACAAGACATCCGAAAGCCAGTCTTAGGGGATAGTCCCTTTTCCAACGATTCAGGCCAGAAAGTATAATTTCCGCTATTCTTATCCGAATCGTCTCCGACAAAACGCTTTCTTCGTCCTAAGGATGCCGAAGGCGTTTTTGCTTGTAGGTTAGAAACTATAAAATTTCTGGTTGACGGAGTGAAATAGACTTGTGTGGCGAAGCTACAGGGGGGAGCCGACGGGCGAGACGCTGGTCTGGAGCTGGCAGGACGGTCGGCTCGAGACGACCGTACCTTCTCTCGATATCCACGGCATCCTCGTTATCTGCGACACGGCAGGGGAGCGCTGAGACTGAGCGGCAGGCTTGGATGAATACGCGGATGAACTTTTTAAGACGCCTTTGCAGACGCTCTGAAGCGGGCCGCAAAGGCGTCTTTGGCGAGGAATCGGGCATGTGTGTAGCCCCTATTTTGGAAAATTTGTTAAAGAAAGTAAGTGGAAGGGTGGCGTACTAAAGCGGATATTTCAAGAGCACTGGCCAGAGCGATTTGGCATGCCCAATGTGGAATGCGGATGCAGAGAACCGGTGCCGGAGTTTGTCGTTCTCTGCCTCTTTTGCCGGTATCCCGTTCAATCAGGATGGTCGTACGCCTCCCGTGAGATCGACCATGGTATATTCCCCGTTCGTCCTTATCCCCCAACTCAGAAACTTGATTATTAGCGTTTATCGATATGCTATCCCGTTTCATTCAGTTGATCATCCTCACGGCTGTAAATTAGCGCTCAGCAGCTTGCAACTGGACGTGACCCCCAACTGACTCGAAGGGATATCGGTAAAAGGGGAGATAGCGGAAGGCAGCGGGAGCGTGAACTGACCGGAAGGGATAGCGGCAAAAGGAGAGATAGCGGAAGGCAGCGGGAGAGTGAACTGACCGGAAGGGATAGCGACAAAAGAAGGGAATGGGGAATCGACCAGCACATTCCGAAAAGCCAACTTCTCTCATCCAATCGATTTGCGTCGCCAACTCCGTCATCTAATGATGTCGTACTTGCCCGGAACAACGAAATTCGTATAATCGTCCAGCACGTAGTTGACGTTGGCAAACCCCAACCCCTCAAGTCGCGACTTCGCGATGTCCAACATTTCCGGGGGAATCGGAGCCTGCCTCCGCGATAGAGACCGAAACTCCGTAGAAATCACCGAAGCAGGGGATCAGCTATCTTCTTTGACGATTGTATTCGCGCGAAACTTCATCGAATTTGCCTGGACGAGGCGCCGATAAGCGTGAAGAATTTCAACGGCGTTTTTGCTTGTCCGCCATCATATTCCTCCCCTCCTCCGGATAAACTGGGAGTAACGATAACTTTCGACTCACTGACACTTGCGAAGGGGATGAGCGGCATGCTGATGAGCGGGTTGATCGGCTTGGTTATCGTGTTTCTGATCGTGGCGGCCAGCAGCGAGAGAACGGAAGCGATTGCCGAGATGATGGAGGACTAGCGCAACCGGACGGGCGCGGCGCCAGCGCGCCGAATATAGAAGCAAGGCCGGCGGACCGTTCCCCTTCCGGGGAGGTCTGCCGGCCTTGCCGCATATGCGGACCCGCTTACTTCCGAGCGGCCAGGAAGGCGTCCACTTGCGATTGCAGCTCCTGCCGGACCTTCTCCAGACCGGCCGCCTTCAGTTGCTTGTTCAACTCCGCAAGACCGGAGTCGACGTCTTTGACGACTCCGTACTCGAGCGGAATGGCGTAGCGCAGCATCACGTTGCCGATGTTGGAGATTTCCGTCTTCACGCTGCTATTGTCGAAGACGAAAGTTTCCAGCGGATAGTGATACACGTTCGCTTCCCATTTCTTCGCGAGATCGGAGGCTTCCTGCGGGAAGTCCACGTTGTCGCGGTTAAGCGGGGAGTTGAAGCACCAATTGGAGAAGCCGGTATAGTTCGGGTTTTTGTCGGTCGCGACATATTTGTCGTCGCCGGACTTCTCGTAATGGACGCCTTCGATGCCGTACATCATCAGATCGTGCAGCTCTTTGTCGTTCTGCATCAGATCGACGAACATCAGCGCGCGCTCCGGGTTTTTAGACGTGGCATGGACGGACGTGCCGTTCTGCGTGGAGATCGCCACCGATTTGGCCTTATCCGGGTTAATATCGGCCAGCGCCACCTCGTAAGGCGAATTTTCCTGGCGCATGAGCGCCATCAGCGAGCCCAAGGTGCCGTTGTTGTGCGTGATCGAAGCCGTTTTGCCTTGCTTAAAGTCTTGCTGGTGATCGTTTTTGCTGTTTAGGGCGTTCTTCGACCAGGCGTTGTTGGCGGCGAGGTCTTTGTAATAATCGGCCAAGTCTTTAAATTCTTGCGTTTCATAGACGTTGAAGATTTGTCCTTGCGGATCGTTCAGCTTAAAGGCGAACGGCATGTCCAGATCGAACATATTCCATTCTTTCTCTTGCTTCAGCAGCACCCGGTCCAGGTTGTGGTATTTCCAATCGCCGGTCTCCGGCGTAAACGGAAGGATGCCTTTCTCCTTCTGGGCGATCGTCTTCAAATAATTCGCATAAGCTTCCGGGCTGTCGATCGCCGGTAGATCGTATTTCTTGCGCAAGTCTTCGCGGTACAGAATCAGCTTCTCGACCGATTCCCCTCTATTCTGGGGAACCATGTACAGCTTGCCGTTGACCTTCGCCTGATCCCAGGCGACCTTCGGCATCGCTTCCCACGTCATCGGCATATACTTGGACAGCATCTCTTCCGTCAGTTCCAGGAAGCCGCCCTTCAGCGCCTGATCGTTGTAGCCGGCCCAGTTCGCCGAGTAGATCAGATCGAAGTCTTCGTTGGCCGCCAGCTTGAGCGGATACTTCTGGGCCCAGTCGGACCAATCGAGAAACTCGCCTTCGATCGTGGCGTTGATCTTTTCCTTGAGCTTTTTGTTGATTTCGGCGAATACGCTGTCATAGTCGACCGGCTTCGGGCCGACGAAGATCATCTTCAGACGCACTTCCTCGGAAGTGTCGATGCCGCCTTCGGTTCCCGTATCCCCGGACGGTTCCGCCGAATTCGCAGACGGCTTGGAGGCCGGAGCCGAGCTCTCGGCAGCCGGAGTACTGCTGCCGCTATTGCCGTCTTTTTTTCCGCCGCATGCGCCCAGAACGATGGCGATCGTCAAGATAACGGCGAGAAGCAGGAAGCTCTTTTTCGTTGCCATTCGAGATTTCCCCCTAAGGTTTATTGGTGATTAACCGGGTTTCCCCGGATTCATCCTTTTACGGCGCCGATCGTCAGGCCTTGAACAAAATACCTCTGAACGAACGGGTAGGCGAGCAGAATCGGACCGGTCGCGACGACCGTCATCGCCATCTTCAGGCTTTCGGAAGGGATCGTCGTCGTGACGACGGCCCCGGCGCTCATCATCGCTTTGCGCATGCCGTCCATGTTGCCGAGCATTTTGTACAGATAGTACTGCAGCGGCATCAGGTTTTCGTTCGAGACGAAGAGCAGGGCGTTATACCAATCGTTCCAGTAAGCGAGGGCGAGAAACAATCCGATGGTCGCGAGCGCAGGCTTGGACAGCGGGAGGATTAGCCGGGCATAGATGAGGAAATCGCCCGCTCCGTCGATTTTGGCCGACTCCACGATCGCTTCGGGAATGCCGCTCATGAACGACTTCATCACGATAATGTAGAACACGTTGAGCACCATCGGGATGACGAGCGCAAGCGGCGTATCCTTCATGTGCAAATAGTTGACGATGAGCAGATACCAAGGGACGAGCCCCCCGCTGAACAACGTCGTGAAAAAGAAGAAGAAGGAAAAATGATTGCGCCATTTGAAATCCTTCCTGGACAGGGCGTAAGCCGTCATGGAGGTCAGGAACAGGCCGAGCAAGGTGCCGGCGGCCGTAACCCCGATCGTCACGATGTACGCTTTGATCATCTGCGTCGGATATTTGAACAAAATGCCGTAAGCCTCGGTGGAGAAGTCAAGCGGCAGAAACGGATACCCTTCCACGATGATCGTGCTTTCTTGCGTCAAGGACGAAGAGACGACAAGAAGGAAGGGCAGGATGCAGAGCAGCGCCAGCAGCGTCAGCGACGCGTAGCCGATGGCGGCGAACAGCATTCGGTCCTTCTGCTGCCGCGCCCGGGATAAGGGAGCGGCGCCCCGGTTCAGGTTCAGCCTCTCGGATGACGTTTGCATGTGATAACCCTCCGATCAGAATAAGGCCCGGTCTTTGTCGTATTTGCGAACCGCGTAGTTGACCGCCATGATCGTCGCGAAGCCGAGAACCGACTGGAATACGCCCGCCGCGGCGGACATGCCGATATCGTTCGACGTAATGAGCGACCGGAACACGAACGTATCGATCACGTCCGTCTTCGAGAACAAAATGCCGTTGTTGCCGACCATGTTATAGAACATGCCGAAATCCCCGCGGAAAACGTTGCCGACGGCCAGCAGCACCAGAATGATCAACGTCGGATACAGATTGGGCAGCGTGATTCTCAGGACGCGCTGGAAAATGTTCGCTCCGTCGATCTCGGCCGCTTCGTACATTTCGGTATCGATGCCGGCGATCGCCGCCAAATACATGACCGTTCCGTAGCCGAGCGTCTTCCAGGCGGATACGGCGACGAGAATGTAAGGCCAGTAGGCAGGCGTGTTGTAGATATCGATCGGTTCAAGTCCGAGCCCTCTCAGCAACGCGTTGACGGTGCCTATGTCGTAGTTCAACAGGTTGTAGGCGATCGCGCCTACGACGACCCAGGAAATAAAATAAGGGAGGAACAAAATCGACTGCGTCAGTTTCTTGAACCATTTGCCTCCGATCTCGAACAGCAGAATCGCGGCGAAAATTTGCAGAAAGTTGTTTACCGCGATGAAGGCGATATTGTACAGAGCCGTATTCCTCGTGACCGTCCAGGCATCCCCGGATTCGAAGAAAAAGCGGAAGTTGGCCAGTCCGTTCCATGCGCTGCCGAAAATGCCGCCCGAGTAATCGTAATGCTTGAACGCGATAATGATGCCGGCCATCGGGACGTACGCGAACAGGAGGAAGAATGCGACGGCCGGCGCCAGCATCAGCAAAATCGTTCTGTAGCGTTTCGCATCGTATAGAAATTTGTGTAGTCGCATGGGCTGCTCCCCTTTCCTCGCTTTTAATTATAGAAAGCGGGGCCCCGGAAATTTAACCATGTGAAACAACGAAAAGTAGTACGAAACCTACAATTCCGGAATCCGCTCGGAAAATAGTGGAGGGCGGGCGCAAGGCGGGGGGATTCACATCGGCATCCGCTTGTCTTAAAATGAAAGCGTTACAATCCAAGGGGAAGGTCGGAGAATATGGCGCTAACGGCATCGAAGTCGGCACATGCGGAAGGGCGTATCCTGAGATACATCCCCTTCACCTATAAGACGATGCTTCCCTATCTGATTCTCGTGCTGCTGACGGACATCGTCATTGGCTCCATCTCCTATACGATGCTGATCGACTCGCGGACCGAGATGGCCGAGACGAATCTTCGCACGGCGATGGAGCAAGCGCGCGACAATATGGTGTATCAGATGGACGAAATCCAGCGGATGTCGGACACGCTGTTCGGCAGTCTGCCGTTCCAGCGCGCGCTTCAGACGAGAGGAGATCCGCTGAATATTTATTTGACGATGCTGGACGAGATCGTACCGCAAATCCAATCGCCGCTTCAGCTGTACGGCAACGACATCCGGCTGATCCTGTACGTGACGAACGAGGAGTTGAACTCCGTGTTGGGCGACGATCTTACCAAGCCGATCGACGGAGACGACTATTACATTCTTCAGTTCGACGAGATCGAGAACAGCGAATGGTTCAAGTCGTACCGGGAGTCGGGCAGGGATAACGACTGGCTGCAGATCGATACGGACGCGGGGCTGGAACATCTATCGCATATTCGCAAGCTGGTGTCCTACAGCGATTATTCGACAGTGATCGGGTACGTGCGCATCACCGCGAAGCTGCCCGATCTGCTTGGAAGCTTCGACGCGTTCCCGGTGGAGGAGGGGATCGCGCTTCGTCTGCGCGATAGGTCCGCGGATACGGTTCTGTTCGAGCGGGGAACGGCCGATCGGAGCGGCGCGGGCTACTTAAGCCTGCGGGAGGAGATTCCCGGATCTTCTCTCGCCATCGAATCGTTCGTCCCGTCCTCTTATTTGACGAAGGACGCCAGCCGGCTGCGGAAGGCGATCGTCGCCGTCTGCCTGCTGAGCTTCGTCGTGATGACCGGGATCGGTCTCGTCGTCGCCAGGCTGTCCGGCCGCAAGATGAGGCGTATCGTCTCGCTCGTTCGCTCCTTCGAGGAGGGCAATTTCCGGAAGCGTATCCGCTTCTCCGGGAACGACGAATTCGTCCGCATCGCGGACTCCTTCAACGTGATGGCCGAGAACATCCAGGAGCTGATCAACAGCGTATACGTGGAAGGCATGCAGAAGAAGCAGGCGGAACTGGAGGCGCTGCAAGCCCAGATCAATCCTCATTTTCTGTTCAACACGCTGTCGACGATCAGCAGCTTGGCGAATCTAGGGGAGACGAGGAAGGCGACCGAGATGGTCCAGCGATTGTCCCGATTTTACAGGCTGACGCTGAACAAGGGCCAGGTCTTCATCGCGCTCGGGAAGGAGCTGGAGCAGGTTCAGACCTACTTGGATATTCAGCGAGTCAAGTATGCGGATGCGTTCGCCGTACGGGTCGACGTCGATCCGGAGATCATGAACGTGCAGGTCATCAAGCTCATTTTTCAACCGTTCGTCGAAAATATATTCAAGCACGCCTGGTTCGGGGACGCGATCACGATCCGGATTACCGGACGCCGGGTCGGCGGCCGGATCGAGCTGAAGGTGATCGACGACGGCGTCGGCATGACGCCTGGACAGGTGAAGGCCATCATGCAGGGGACGAGCCATGGGGGAGGTTACGGCGTTCGCAACGTGGACGAGCGGATCAAGCTGAGATACGGGAAAGATTACGGAGTCCGGATCGGCTCCGTCCGCGGCGCCGGAACGACGGTGCTGATCGTGCTCCCCGCATCCGGCGAACCGACCGGAGCGGCGGAATAGTTGCAAAAGTATAAGGGAACGTTGATTCGCCACATATTCGCGCGGGACTTATGTCGGTTATGCTAAATTAGAGGGCCTACGCCTGCTTGGGGGATGGAAGGACCATGAGCATTCGCATCTTGCTGGTAGACGACGAAGCGGTCGACTTGGAATGGATGCGGCGCAGAGTCGCCGGGAGCCCGTTCGATTTGCAGATCGTCGGCGCGGTGAACACCGGATTCATGGCTTTGAAAGTATTGGAGCAGGAGCAGACGGACATCATTCTGTCGGACATCCGGATGCCGATCTTGTCGGGCATCGACTTTGCCCGCAGGGCGAAGAAGCTTCAGCCTAACGTGAAAATCGTATTCGTCAGCGGTCACGAGGATTTCGGTTACGCCAAGGAGGCGATCGAGATCGCCGCTTCGGGGTATCTTCTGAAGCCGGTCGAAGATCGGAAGCTCTATGATCTGCTCGGCTCCTTGTGCGGCAAAATCGAACAGGAACGGGAGCAGAGCCGATCCGTGCTGCAGGCGCTTACGCTCGTCAATGAAGAACTGCTGCTGCGCTGGCTGAACGGCGCCGAAGGAGGTCCTTTGGTTCGGAGCCTGCTCGCCCCGCTCTGCGAGACGGGCGTATCCGTCGCGATGATCGAGATCGACGACCTTGAACTGAACCTGCAGGCGAACCCGGAAGAAGAAAAGAGGGAGCGGGTTCAGCGGGTGGCCGAATGCCTTAAGCGGTTCGCGGCCGACCGGCAGGCCGGCATGCTGCTGCCGACCCATCACGGCCGGTTCGTTCTGTTGACGGCGGCTTCCGAGGAACGCGGCGCCAGCTTGCTGGAGGAGCTTGTCCGGGAAGTGCGGGAGAAGCTGCCGTTCACCGTCACGGTCGGCGTGGGCGCGTTCGCGCAAAGCGAGGAGGAACTTCTCGAGTCTTATCGGCAAGCGCAAGCGGCGCTCAGCGCCAAATGGCTGCTCGGCAAAAACCGTCTCATCCGCGGCGTCTCGGAGACGTCGGCGCGCGGCAGGCACGCGGCGAGCTTCGGCGATACGGTCGACCGGCTGCTCGAAGCCATTCTGCAATACGATCTGGTCGCCATCGACGACGGTCTGCTCGAATTGTTCGACGATTCGGCTCCGACCGGGAAGAGCGAGGCGTACGATCTGATCGTGCGGATCACCTCGAGGCTGCATGCCGGGCTTGCCGCGATGAACGAGGATCTGTACGAGCTGCTGAAATGGGAGTCGCATCAGCCGGTTCGGCTGTTCCAGTTCGAGACGATCCACGATATCCTCTCCTGGATTCGCCGCCGGCTGTTCGAGCTGTCGGAGCTGCTCTATTCCAAGAAGCAGAGGCAAAAGCGCAAGCTGATCGAGGAAATCATGCGCTACATCGAGGAGCGTCTGGATCAGAAGATCACGCTGAAGGAGATGGCGGCCTATTTCGACTTTACGCCGAACTATCTCGGGTATTTGTTCCTCGAAGAGACCGGCGTCCACTTCAGCCAATACTTGAGTGAGCGAAGGATGCGCTGGGTATGCGAGCTTCTGTCCGACCCGACGCTTAAAATCTACGAAATCGCCGACCGCGCCGGCTATAAAAATATTCTTTATTTCAACCGGCAGTTCAAGCAATCGACGGGCATGACGCCGGGCGAATACAGGAAGAAACACAAAATCTAGCGCCGCGTTAAGGAGGGGGGACATGGGGAGCAAATCGCGCAAGCGAAAGCTGGCCGTCATTCTCGCTTCGGCGCTCTTGCTGAGCGCCTGCGGCGGCGGGAACGTGCCCGGCGGCAGGACGGACGGAAAGACGGGCGGCCCGGAGACCGCCGGCAGCCCCGGTGCGGAGCAGGCGGGGAAAGGCGCGGACGCCGCCGGGGAGGTTCGGCTGAAGATGCTGCTCGTCGGCGGCAAGCCGGTAGATTACGAGGAAGTGTTCGGACGGCTCAATGCGCTGCTCAAAGACAAGATCGACACGACGGTCGACGTCGAATTTCTCGACTGGTCGGATTGGTCGCAGAAATACCCGCTTAAATTCGCGGCGAAGGAAAACTTCGACATCGCGTACACCGCGAACTGGGCTTTCTACTACGATCAGGCGATCAAGGGCGGCTTTCTGGAGCTGACCGACGATCTGCTTGCCCGCTACGCCCCCCGAACATGGGAGGCGATGCCGGATATCTCCTGGGAGCAGGCGATGGTGGACGGCAAGCTGTACATGGTTCCTAACAACAATCAGGAAATAACCGACAAAGCGGTCATTATCCGCGACGACCTGCGCAAGAAGTACAAGCTCGAGCCCGTGAACGATCCGGAGACGTTCGCCGCCTACGTGAAGACGGTAGGAACCGGGGAGAGGGAAATCGGCGCCTTCGGCGCCAAGCCGGCGGACGGCTGGAAGTGGCACGAGCTGGATCAAATTATGCTGGAGCAGCAGAACGAATGGAATCTGGTCGATTACAGTATCCCTTTCGCCTACCGGCTGGACGATCCGGAGGGACGGGCGTTCAACGTCTACGATACCCCGGAATTCCGCGAGCTGATCGCCTACTACAAGGATTTGGCCGACCATAACGGCTGGTCGAAAAACATTATTACGAACAAGACCGACGTATGGCAGGACATGCTGGCCGGCAAAGCCGGATCGTATGCCCACAACCTGGGAACGATGGCGGTCAATCTCGTCGAAATGCGCCGCGAGCGGCCGGACTTCGAAGGCGCGATCGCCGACTTGACCCCGGGCAAGAAGAAGATCGGGGCGATCTCCACCCAGAACGGGCTGGCGATCCATGCCGCTTCGAAGCACGTCGAACGTTCGTTGATGCTGATCGATCTGCTGCAGAA
>JAEZZE010000426.1 GCA_023418755.1 Bacillota bacterium
TTGCCCTGCTCCGGATAAGGCCGGTGCATCGGGGAAGGCGCGGGCGACCAGCCCGCCTGATTACCGAAACCGTGCGTCCCGACCCCGGTGCGATCGTTGATCGCGTCGGTGCGTTGAATCGCATCGAACAGGCTGTAGAAATAAATGATCGGGATCAGAAACGCGAGCAGGACGACCGGAAGCGTGTTGCTGCCTTCGGCTGCTTGTATAAGGGCCGTTATATCCAAAAAGAGCAGCATCATCAGGACGATGCCTTTGACCATCAGCCCTAAATACATATGACCGGTTCCGGGAATGAAAAAGGCCAGCAGGCCCGCGACCCATTTTTTCTTCCTGCGGCTCCCCGGAAGCCGTTCCGGATGCGTGAGTGGCGCTCTGTAGCCAGGAGGCCAGTGCTGCTGCGCCGCTTCTCCCGGATGGGCCGCCCCCGGATCCGGAGGCGGCGGATAGACTCCTTCTTGATTCCAATTGTCCGATTCTTTCATAGCCAATCCCTCCGACATTTAATTCCAGCGAGACGGATGCGTTCCCCGTCCCTTGCAAGTCTCCTTGCCGCGCGTCCGGCTTATTGACCTCATTGTAGCACGCTCCGTTTACGCCCAACAACGGCATTCGGACGGGGGCGAACCTAGGCTTAGGTCGGAGTCCGAACCGGCCTCTTATAGGTTTACTTGGGCAGGCTTGCGCGTAAGCCGAACCATCGTAATCTCCGGAACCGGCTTGAATGTCTCCTCGCGTTCGAATCCGTATCTCTCGTAGAGCCGAAGCGCGGGATCGTTGCGGATTTCCGCCGTTACGCTCCAAGCGGACGATGGGGGTTCCGCGGCGAGCACGCCATCCATCAGCTTCGCGCCGATCCCCTGACGCATGCAATCCGGGCGGACCATCATCCGACAGATCGTAAAACGTATCGGCCCGTCCCGTTCGTACGACACGGCGCCGACCAATTCACCCTCCTCGTTCCTGCATCCGAGGAAGCTCTCCCCGCAGCGTTGCAGCGTTTGAATCGTGTCCTGCAGCGGCGGAAGATCGGCTACTCCGATCAGCGCCGCTTCGATCCTGTAAGCGGGATGCTGCAACGCCCACACCTCCTCCGCCGATTCCCGAAGCCGGATGTCGAATCGTTGTATCTCCATCGTCCAAGTCCTCTTTCTTTAGAAAAAATAGCACAACGGCAAACCCAAGCTAAAATAAGGGTTTGCCGTTGAATCGATATTCGGTTCAGCCTTTCAGCCGATCTACCAGCAGCTTGTTGACGAGGCCCGGGTTGGCTTTACCCTTCGTCTCCTTCATAATCTGTCCGACGAGGAAGCCGATCGCCTTCTCTTTGCCTCCGCGGAAATCTTCCACGGACTGCGGGTTGGCGGCGATGACCGAGTCGACGATCGCCAGAATGGCGCCTTCGTCGCTGATCTGAACCAAGCCTTGCTCCTCGACGATCTTCCGGGGAGACTTGCCGGACTCCAGCATGCTCTTGAACACCGTCTTGGCGATTTTCGTGCTGATCGTGCCCTTCTCGATCAGTTGGATCATCTCGCCCAATCCTTGTCCGGTGATCTTGACGGCGTCCAGCTCCAAATTGTTCGCATTCAAATAACCGAGCAGGTCGCCCATAATCCAGTTGGCCGACGCTTTGGCGTCGCTCGTATGCTTCAGGCTCTCCTCGAAGAAATCGGCCAGCCGCATCGATGCGGTAAGTACGCCCGCGTCGTAGGAAGACAAGCCGTACTGTTCGATATACCGAGCTTGGCGAGCGTCCGGAAGCTCCGGAATCGAAGCCCGTACCCGCGCCTTCCACTCGTCGTCGATGTGAAGGCGAACGAGGTCCGGATCGGGAAAGTAGCGGTAATCGTGCGCTTCTTCCTTGCCGCGCATGCTGAACGTCTTGCCCTGGCTTTCATCCCAGCGCCGCGTCTCCTGCACCACTTCGCCGCCGCCGTCCAGAATGTCCGCCTGCCGCAGCTCCTCGTATTCGAGGCCCCGCTGAACGCCGCGGAAGGAGTTCATGTTCTTCAGTTCCGCGCGGGTTCCGAATTTCTCCTGGCCGTACGGACGAATGCTGACGTTGGCGTCGCAGCGTAGGCTGCCCTCTTCCATCTTAACGTCGGACACGTCGCAATACTGCATAATCGCGCGCAGCTTTTCCAGATAAGCCTTCGCTTCCTCGGGCGAGCGGATGTCCGGCTCGGAGACGATCTCTACAAGCGGCGTGCCGACGCGGTTGAGGTCGACGAGGGAACCGAGGCCGCCGTCGATATGCGTCAGCTTGCCGGCGTCTTCTTCAAGATGCAGGCGCGTAATGCCGATTCGCTTCGTCTTGCCGTCCACTTCGATGTCGATCCAGCCGTTCTGCCCGATCGGCTGGTCGAATTGGGAAATCTGATAAGCCTTCGGCGAATCGGGGTAGAAATAATTTTTGCGGTCGAACTTGCACCACTCCGCGATTTCGCAGTTGATCGCCATCGCCGCCTTCATCGCGTACTCCACCGCCTGGCGGTTCAGCACGGGAAGAACGCCGGGGTGGCCGAGACATACCGGACAAGCGTGCGTATTCGGCGGCGCTCCGAAGGAAGTCGAACAGCCGCAGAAAATTTTGGATTTCGTATGCAGCTCGACGTGCACTTCGAGGCCGATGACCGTTTCGTATTTAGACATGGTTGGGCCCCCTCCTAAGACAGCGCCGGACGCAGATCGCGGAATCCGGCTTGGCTTTCGTATGCATGCGCGGCGCGCAGAACCGTCGATTCGTCGAACGGCTTGCCGATGATTTGCAATCCGACCGGCAGTCCTTCGGCCAATCCGCACGGAACGCTGATCGCCGGTACTCCCGCCAGACTGACGGGTATCGTGCAAATATCGTTCAAATACATCGTCAGCGGATCGCCTACCTGCTCGCCCAGCTTAAACGCCGTCGTCGGCGCGGTAGGACCGACGATCAAGTCGTATTTCTCGAACGCTTGATCGAAGTCGCGCTTGATCAACGTCCGCACTTGTTGGGCTTTCTTATAATAAGCGTCATAATAGCCCGAGCTCAGCGCATAGGTACCTAACATGATTCTTCTTTTCACTTCGGGACCGAAGCCTTCGCTGCGCGAGCGGCGGTACAAGTCGAGCAGATTGGCCGGGTTGTCGGCGCGCACGCCGTACCGGACCCCGTCGAACCGCGCCAGGTTGGAGGAAGCCTCCGAGGAAGCGAGCAAATAGTACGTGGCGACGGCATATTCCGTATGCGGGAGCGAGATTTCCTCCCAGACAGCGCCTAGCGATTCGAATACCTTCAGCGCTTCCAGCACGCGCTCCTTCACTTGAGGATCGATGCCTTGTCCGAGGTACTCCTTCGGCACGCCGATGCGCATGCCCTTCACGTCGCCCGTAAGCGCGGACAAATAGTCCGGAACGTCGACGTTGGCCGACGTAGAATCCCGCTCGTCGTGGCCGGCGATCGCTTGCAGAACGTAGGCGGAATCCTCCACGTTTTTCGTGATCGGTCCGATCTGGTCCAGCGAAGAGGCGAACGCCACGAGGCCGAACCGCGAGACGAGGCCGTAGGTCGGCTTCAGTCCGACGACGCCGCAATAAGCCGCGGGCTGACGAATCGAGCCGCCGGTATCCGATCCTAACGAAAAGTACACCTGGCCCGCCGCGACGGAAGCCGCCGATCCGCCGCTGGATCCGCCCGGAACGCGTTCCGGGTTCCACGGATTGCGTACCTCCCGATAAGCGGAGTTTTCGTTCGAGCCGCCCATCGCGAACTCGTCCATATTCAGCTTGCCGATCGTGACGGATTGGGCCGAGCGAAGCTTCGATACCACCGTCGCGTCATAGATCGGATCGTGGTTATCGAGGAACTTGCTGCCGCAAGTCGTGCGCAAGCCTTCCGTAACGATATTGTCCTTGATGCCGGCGGGAACGCCGAACAGCAGCCCTCGGTCTCCTCCGGACGCCAACTGGGCGTCCATCGCCTGAGCCTCCTTGCGGGCTTCCTCTTCGTTCAAGGTCAGAAACGCGCCGATTTTTTCGTCCGTCTCGCGGATCCGCTTGTAGGAATGCTCGACGAGTTCGGTTACGGATAATTGTTTATTTTGAAGGCGATTATGTAGTTCGGACAGTCTAAGGTCGAAAACCGACATGCTTTGCTCCTCCTAATCTTTATTCCAGAACCGCGGGCACTTTGAATTGGCCGTCCTCTTCTTCCGGAGCGTTGAGAAGAACTTTCTCGACCGGCCAGGAATCCTTCGCTTCGTCTTCTCTCATCACGTTGGCGAGAGGCAGAACGTGGCTCGTCGGCTCGATGCCGTCCGTATCCAATTGATTCAGCTTCTCCGCGTATTTAAGAATGGCGTTGAGCTGTCCCGCGAACTGTTCCTTCTCCGCGGCGGACAGGTCGAGACGGGCCAGATTGGCGACATGCTCGACGTCTTTGATCGTAATGCTCATATTGGCATAACCCTCCTTGTTTCCGCATTTCCGCTCATTCTTTTCATTATATCGGACAAACTAAGCGAACTCAATGCGTGCCGGAAGCGTTAACCGTCGTCGAAACGGGTAAAATAATGCCACGCGATGCAGGAGCGACTACGCTCCTGCTCGCGCCGCCAATAATAAATGGATCACAAAGGGGACCTTGCTATGCCTCGTTATCATCGTACGTTCCGTTCCGCTCCGCTCAGGGATGCCGGAAGGGTTGAATTTGCGGCCGAAGCTCCCGATTTGCGCGAATCGCTACAGAGAACGATCGAAGAAATAGCGAATCGGAACGAAGAGGCCGCCGAGCCGCTTGAGATGCGTTACGAGGATCAGAAGCAGCTGCTTATGCTCATCGGCAGGCTCCAACGACAACTGGCTGCGGCGGACGCCGGTTCCGTTCGTTGTCGGATTCAATATGCGGCAGGCGAGAACGAACCGGAGGATGGCGAGGAGGAATCCGGCGAGAAGGCCTGGATTCCGCTTCCCGATTTATTCGGCGAGATCGGGGGCGTCAGCGTGCCGGATTACATTTTGCGCCGTCATTTTACCGTCTATCTGCAACCGATCGTCCGCCCGGACGGAGATGTCGCCGGATACGAATTTTTGACGCGACCGATGCCGGAGCAAGCCCCCTTCCGACCCGCGGAGCTGTTCGAAATCGCGAGAAAGATCGGCCAGCACTCCTTCCTCGACCGCTCGGCCCGGCAGATCGCCATCCGAATGGGCGCGGCTCATCTCCCGCCGGGTACGAAACGCTTCGTCAACTTCCTTCCTTCGTCTCTGTATCGACCCGAGAATTGCTTAAAATGCACGTTCGACGCGATCAGGGAAACGGGAACGGATCCCGGCGATTGCGTCTTCGAGGTGATAGAGTCGGAGCCACTGGACGATCCCAGGCTGCCCGGAATATTCGATGTGTACCGGCGCGAAGGCGTTCGCCTCGCCATAGACGACGTAGGAACCGGGTTCGCAACGCTCGACGTCGTCGAAAGGCTTCAGCCCGATTACGTAAAAATGGATCGCAGATGGGTCAGCCGCTGCGACGAGGATTCCGGAAAACAGCGATACATCGAACGTTTGCTGGACCGGGTGTCGCGTTTCCACGGAGTCGTGCTGGCGGAGGGGGTCGAACGCCCGGAAGAGTGGGCGTATTTGAAGCGGGCGGGAGTACCGCTGTTCCAAGGCTACTTGTTCGGAAGAGCCATGCCGGTTCCCGCGAAAGCTCCCGCTACTATCGGTTGATTCCCGCTAGCCGCCGTTAGCCGCCGTTAGCCGCCGTTAGCCGCCGCCATCCGTCGCAAAGGTTGCCCCTAACGCAAAAAAACATCGGACGCTAACGGCCCGCAGGCCGTTCCACCCGATGTTCTTGGCGTTCTTCGATTAAATCCAGGCCTTCAGGTTCACCTGGCGGATGAACTCTTCGCGGCTGAGCACTTCCTTGCCCGAGTCGTCCGCCGGCTGTTCGTCCGCTTGATCGCCGTTCATAATTTTCCTGAACAGCTCTTCGTTGCGGGTCGCCAAGGCGAAGTCGATCAGCGCTTCCTTCTCGATCCGGTCGGCCTCCAGTTCCAGGAGCGTCCTCTCCAGCTCGATATCGGAGCCGGGCACGTAAAATTGTCTATTGGCTTTAGGCACGCGAATAATATAATCGAATGCGCTGTCGTTATTGCGGTCATAGGCGATAATGTAGCCATATTCGCCCACGGGCAAATTCTGCTCAAACCGGTCATCCACGATGACGATTCTTTCCCCCAGCTGCAGCATGCCGATTCTCCTCCCCTAATCTCCCGGAATACTACTATCCTACTAGAAAAGTAGGATTATATGCAAATGCCGCGAATCGGGAGCATAGGAATAGCTACAGCACGTACAGCTTTTCGGGCGATTTCGTATGCGTCCGGCAACCGTTCTCCGTGACGAGATAAGTATTCTCGATGCCGACGACGCCTTGTCCGGGAAACGTAAACTTGGGCTCCACGGCCAACGTCATGCCCGGCTCCAGCGGATCGCGGAAGCCTCTGGCCAGCACGGGCCACTCGTCGATCTCGAGTCCGATGCCGTGACCCAGAAACTTCACCTGGTCCTTTCCGAAGCCCATGAAGTGACCGGCGAGCCCGGCTTCAGCGGCCGTTTCGAGCGCTTGGACATAGATCCGTTCGGGCGGCGTTCCCGGTCGAAGCAGCCGCTCCGCTCCTCGAAGGATTTCTTCCGATACCCGATAAGCCGCTTCCAGCTCGGGGCTCAGAGTCCCGATGACCGCCGTGCGGGTTTGGTCGATCACGTAGCCGTCGATGCAGCAGCCGAGATCGAGCAGTATCGGTTCGTCCCGGCCGATCGGACGCCGGCTTACGCTCTTCGGCGCGGCCGGCGACAGCCCGCGTCCTCCGGCTGGCCCGTCGAAATACGAAGGCTCGGCGGCAGCTTCCCCCGCGGAGACGATGCCGGTCATGATCTCCTGGTTATAGCCGCGCATGCGCAGCAGGCCGATATGGCCTCTTCTGCGCGTGGCTTGCTCGATGATCGCCATCAGCTCGAGCTCCGTCATGCCCGGCGTCAGCGCCGCGAGGCCTTCTTCCAGAGCGGCGGCGACGGCTTCCGCGGCATTCTCGATCCGGTCGATCTCGTAAGCGGACTTCGCGCTGCGAACGGTTCGAAGCAACGCCGATGCGTCGACGATGCGGGCCGAGGGGATCGCCTCTCCAAGCTTCAAGTAGAGCTGGGCGGGCATAACGTCGAGATCGGAGCCGATAAGGGGCCGGTCGCCGCCTTCCGAAGCCGGGAAACTCTGCGGGTAGTCCTCCCGAAGCTGCTCGCCGAACGCTCGGAACGACAACAGCTCGGTCGTTCTGATCTTCGACTCCTCCAACGCTCTTACCAGGCTTCTTCTTACGTAAAAGGTCGGCTCCCCGTCAGTCGGAACGAAGACGTATCCCGCCTGCATCGAACCGGTGAAATAATAAATGCCGACATTTTGCGTGACCAGACAGCCGGCCATTCCGGCCGAAGCGAGCTTCGCTTGCAGTCCGCGGACGCGATCGGACCATTCGCCGCTAGGCGGAACAATGCTCATTGCTGACAGCTCCTTCCGATCGGATTCATCTTCCGCTTCTACCATTAGAGCAAAGATGGGATCAGCGTGTCAACCGAACGGCGGCGTTCCGTCCGAAGAGCAAATACGCATCCGGAGGTCCTTCAGAACACCAGCTCCGCCGCCCCCTTCAAGTCCCATTCGACCGGCGCCAGCACGCCGAACAGGCGCGGATACTTCACATGCGCGATCAGCACGACGCCCGGACGGTACAATGTCACCTCGTACTCGTATTGCTCGTTGAAGTACGTAAACGGAAAGCTGGCGTCTTCATTGATAATCTGAAAAGCCTTCACTTCGACGGGCTCGCGGAGAAAGCTCCTTGCCGTGGGTTCGAGAAAGGCATCCAACGAAAGATTATGGCTCAAATACAAGAGAGCCGTCTCTCCGGCAAGACCGGCGTCGATCGAGATAACGCCCATCTCCAGCTTCTCCCGATCGACCTGCTGAGCCGCGGCATGCGCCGCCCGGTCGATCGCCCGCTTCGCTTCGTGCACGGTCCGCATAGCCGCTTCCTCGTCGATTTGCAAAGCGTGAAGCATCCACCACACGACAATCATCAGCACGCTGAATATCAGCTTGGCCACTCTCCGCCCGCCTCCTTCCGCTACGGTTCCGATCGGCCGTCAATCGGGAACGTATTCGCTCATCTTCATGCCCCTCCCGGATAGGCGGGCGTTCTCGGAAGGAGGAGAGAGACCGATCAGCCTGTCGATCGCGAGCAGGTTCTCGTACGGATACGCAATGCGCAGCTGAAGCCCGGTGCCTCTCGGCAGAGGATTCGCCGGATTGCCGCTCTCCGCTCCCGTGGTGGAATGAATCTCGTACTCTAGCAGCCCCGCGGAAAACCCGTATTGGGCCAGCCTGCTGCGCGAATCCTCGACCATCCAACCGTCGATATAGCCGTACCTGCCGCTCGCTCCGATCTCCAGCATATAATCGACCTCTTGCTGCAGCAGCGCTTGTCGAATAACGAGCACGTGCTTATAGATAGGCGAGAACATCAGCCAGCAGAACAACGCGGCAAACAGCACGAATACGAGCAACTGCTTCATGGGCTGATGCGGGACAGACGATCCGCCATCCGATCGCCGGATTCGGTAATTCTCGCATTCGTTCCGTCGTCGCCCTGCGCGATCGACGTATAGAGCAGCACGACCGTTATCACTAACAGCGTCGTCATGAGCAACTGTCTCATCTCGAATCTCCCTTCCGATAATCGTTTATCGAAATCGGCGGTGCCGCGTCTTAAGGCTGCATATTGCCAAGCGTCGTGTTCGCCGTGTCTCCGTGCGTCTCGATACGGGCTTTCGTTCCCGTGTTGTCTTGCGCGATAATCGTATTGAACATAAGCGCGACGACGATCAGCATCATTACGGTAATCAGGATGTTGCGCATCCCGGCACCTCCCTTCTAAGGATTCAAAGCATCGAACAGCTTGGCCGCTTCCTGCACCCAGGGGTACAGAAATACCTGGAACGTGTATAAAATCGGGATTCCGGCCAGCACGAACAGAAGGTAGGAAGTCGTCTCCTTGCGGCTTTGCTTGGACAGCTCGATCTGGTCTTTGTAATCTCGTACGATTTCTCTCATCAGTGCGTAGATTTCGTCGCTTTCGTTCAGCCGGAGCGAGCGGATGCTCTCCGCGAAGCCGTAGGCTTCGTCCGTGCCGAGACGCTCCTTGAACCGCTTCAGGGCGGCGTCCGCGTCATGGTACCATTCGTTCAGCAGAAGCCCCATCTCGTTGCGGATATGGCGGGTCAGGGACAAGCATTTCATCAGCTTGCCGTGCAGATGCATCCGGGAACCCGTGTAATACAGCAGTTGGCTAATGACGGCCACGATTTCCCGCCGTATCCGGTCCGTCCGGTGTCGGCGGACCGAGTGCAGCGCCGAACGATCGAGCGATAGGAGACCCGTCGCGACCGCAAGCACGAAGATCGCGTTCCAAGCCGCGAGCGCAGGCATCATTTTGCTCGCCTGCAGCGCGTACAGCGCCAGGCCGGAGGCGGGAAACGCGGTCAGAAGGCAGCGGCGCATCGCCAGATAGGATTCCGGAGAATACCGGATGCCGCATCCGGCCAGCAGCACTCTCCTCTCCTGCAGCGCGACGCTATCCCGGTCGGCTCGCCACATCCTGTACCACCAGCGGGGAACGCGCCGCTTGCGCCACCCTTTCAGATGGATGCGCCAACGATTTCTCGGTACGATAATCAGCCTGGAGGCCGCATAGATACCGCCGAACGCAAGCGAAAATTGCAGCAGCCAGCTTAGCCCGAACGTCAGCGACCTCATGAACTCCGACATCGCGCGCCTCCCTTTTAAAGTTTTCTTCTGGACAAATAAAGCCCCATCATAAACGAACCGAACAACAGGAGCACGGCGTTAAGCAGCATTTCCCTCCCCCCTGCGTCGACGATGTAATACTCGTAGCTTCCCGTCGGATTCAACCTGAAGTTCACGCCCATGAAAATGCCCAGAAACAGCACCGGCGTATAATTCGCCAAGCGGATTTCGAGCATCCTGTGCCTTTCGACCTGATTGGCCAGTTGGGCTTTGCGCATATCGGAAATCAGCTCCTGGAGGTTGTCCGAGACGTTGTTGCCCTCCTCCAGTGCGATCTTCAATATGTTGCCGAAATATTCCGCCCACATGTTGCCGAACGACAGCGAGAACCTGCGAAGGCTGCCTTCGTCGTCCCCTTTGACCGACAAGTTGCGATAGAGCTGATCGAACACCGCCTGCACCTCCCCCGGCAGCCTGCGCTCCTCCACCGTCTTCTGCAGGGCGATCCGGATATGGCGGCATCCGGTGACCAGATAGCTCTGATAAAACAGTTCGACCGCGGGCAGAAATTCCAGACGCGTCGACATCTGCCGGTTCATCAGCGACATTCTTAAAGCCAAATACGGAGTGCAGCTTAGCATGAACAGCAGCGTCAACACGGAACGGAAGGATTGGAAGACGACGGCTCCGACGACGATGCCAAGCAATCCCATCCCCAGAGAGCAGACGACGAATCCCGCAGGCCTCAGGCGCCATCCCAGCGCCAGCAGAAGGTCGGACACGTGGCGATGCGGCTTGTTCCATCGCCCCCAACGCGGAGGCCGGATCTCTTCGAAGGCTCTGCCTTCGCGGTTCCCGCGCAGTCGCCGCTTGCGCGATTGTCCGCTCCACCAGGCCGACAGGCCGAAGTACGCGCTGGTCGACATCAGCAGGAACAACAACGCGGCAAGGCCAAGCACCGCCAGCTTTAACAAGGCTTCTCCCCCTTCGGCCGGCTCTCTCCGATCAAGCGGTAGCCTTCGGGATCGGCTCTTTGGATTTTGCGAAGGGCTTTCGGAGAAAAGCCTTCCGGAAACGCCCAGCGATCCTCTCCCTCCTCGTAACGAACGAGATCGCGGACATGAACCGCTCCGTTGCGCCATTCGAACTCCCCGACTCTGACCAATCTGCGCACGCCGCCGACCATCCGCATCTCGAACCCGATATGCGTGACGTGCTCGGCGATTCTCCGGGTCATCGTCATCGGGTTCATCCCTCGTCCGTCCAGCATGCACATATCCGTAATCGTATCGGGTACGTCTTCCAGGCCGCTGGCATGAACGGACGTGATGCTGCCCTCATGTCCCCGCGTGCAGGCGCGAACGTAAATGTTCGCGTCTTCGTCGCGGATCTCCGCGTGGCAAATTCGCTGCGGAGACTGCCTCAGCGCCAGCTTGAACGCCTGGCGCGGACCGTGCAGCGGATCGTCCTCCTCGGCCTCGTATTCCACGACGTTCTTCTCCGGGAAATCGCGGCCCAGCATCAGCTCGAACCTCCCCTCGATCGTCACGATCCGCTCCTCGTCCGGCATCGCCGCGATCAGCGCCTTGATCAAATGCGTCTTGCCCGTATTCGTCGCTCCGATCACGACCATATTGAAGCGGCTTCGGACGATCATCATCAGCAACTCCTTGACCCGCTCGTCCATCGTGCGGTATTCGGGCCGGCACAGCGTATCCAGGTTGAACTTCTTTACCGTATACAGCCGGATCGTCAGCGTCGGGTGGGCAGTGAAGCCGAACCCCGTCAACGTGACCCGCGAGCCGTCGAGCAGGAGCACTTCCGCCCAACGTTTGCGGGGGTTGATCCGGTCGTTGTTGAACAGTACCAGGTTTTGCTGGATTCTCTCGACCTCGCTCGCCTCGCGGAACCGATACGGAGATGCCGCGGCCCGGCCGTCCCGCACTTCGAAGATGCGGGTGCCGACCACCTGCACCTCTTCCAGTCCTTCCCGTTCGCGAAGCACCAGCTCGAGAACGTTCATCCCGATCACCTCGGCGAACAGAGCTTCCGCCAGCGTCGGATAAGGGAGGCTGCCGAACTGAACGTGCTGCAGCCGCTTGCGAATAATCCAGTCCGAGATGATCGCCAGCATCTCGGCCCGTTCTTGCGGGAAGCCGATAATCGCCCGATTCAGCTTCTCCGCGTACTGCCTGCGCTCTTCCTCGCTCCAGCCCCTTGGCGTCGAGAGCATCTGCCGGACTTCCTCGGTGTACGCTCTCAGCCGATTCAATCCCGAGACGGAGTCTCTGTCCTCGAACGGAAATGCCGCCGCCGCGGTGCCGGAAACCTGAAGCTCGGCGGCGTAGGCGGCTGGAGAGAACCGCTTGCTCCGGGCCCGCTGCTCCGCGCTCATGTTCTCCTCCGCCTGTGCATAAGGAGCCTTCTCATCCAAGGCCTGTCCGTCTTCTGCAGCCGATTCGCCCAGTTCAAGCGTCCGATCAGCGGTTCCGCGACCGCATCGAACGCCGCGGCATGCTTCTCCTCCGCAGCCAGCCATTCGTCCAGCCTTCCGCTGTCCAATTGCAGATGCACGCTCTCCAGCAGCTTCAGTTCGGCAAACTCCGCGCACCCGGTTTCTTTGCGAATTTCCTTCATTCCGAATCCCCCTGTCGATCGATGATTGCCCTGGAGCAGCACCAGTTGAAATTGCTCCGGGTTCATTCCGAATTGCGGGCCGACTTGGCCGGTCCAGCGATGCACATCCTCCTGAAAATGGCTAAGGCTGTCCGTCGTAACGAGAAAGCGCTCGTCCGCCTCTCGCATGGCGCAGATCGTCGCCGCGTTGTCCCAGTAAGCGCTGACGTCCGCGATCGTCAGATCGAACGCCTCGCGGGACGCCGCCAACAGCTGACGCATGTCTTCCGGCTCGTAATATTCCGCCTGCTCCCGCGATAAGTTCCCGAACAGGACGTGCAGCCCGCCCGGCTTCGGCGTTCGAAAAGCGTAGCGTCTCAGCTTGTCCCCCGTTAGCGTTCCGGCTCTAAGCTCCGGCCTCACTCCGTCCAGCGTGACGTCCGGCTTGTCGACGCCCAAATACAGATGCGTCTTCGCGCTCTTCAGGTTCAGACAGAGAAATCCGACATTGCGTCCGGTCAAAGCCGCGATCCGATACGCGGTGCCGAACGCCGTCAGCGACGTGCCGATATTCGGCGTCGAGCCCGCGAATGCCGCCAGTCTTCCGTTCACCTAAGCTCCTCCTCCCGAAACGTCGAAGCCTGGAACGCAATGACCAGCTTGGCGCTTCCGCCCTTGCAGGCGGCATCGAGCTGCAGCCATTGCTCCTCCGTCAAATTCAAGTTAATCGCGTCGATCGTGCCGTTGGCGTCGCGCCGGGAAGCATACATGCCTTCCTTGTCGCCGCTCGCCATCGACAGCAGATTCGAATTTTTCGGATTGTCGATCTCCAGATTCGCGGCGGTCTTCACTCCCGCGACCGATACGGATTCGGGGAACAGCCTGCGGGGCTCCATCTCCTCCCCCGACAAATAGACGACCGCTTCGTCGCCCGCGCGGATGCCGCTGGAGATCGACTTCACGTACTCCCGCGGAATCTGGAACGTCGATTGCCCGGCCTTGGGCAGCAGACGATACTTGTCGACCTTCCAGCGAAGCAGCGGTTCGCGGCCGCCTAGCGGCATCGACGTTTCGCTCCCGACCGCTTCCGCCGGGTCGGTCACCATCTCCGGCGATATCGCCGACCGCGGCATCGCGACCGTCGTCAGATGCGCCTCCTCCAGCCTCGTTCCCGTCGCGATGAACTGCTTGGGAACGACGACTTCCGCCATCTCCTGCAACTCGATCTGCCTTAGCTGCAGCAAGTACACGCCATAGACGAGCACTCCAGACAGCACCGCGGCAGTCAGGCTGATCGCGGCTTGTTTTCTCCTGTTCATGCCAGCACCTCATCTCCGGAAGATAAAAAAAAGAACGCAAGGATAGAGGGTTACCTCCATCGCATGCGTTCTTCGCAGCGTACGTTCATATTCATATATAACCTGACTAGGCTCAATATAACAAATCCCAAGCCCTCTTGTAAAGCCCTTTTCTAACAATTACTAGAAATCAAGATGAAGTTTCCATCTCATTTACCGAACATACGGATTTTCGCGGCGCTCTTCCCCGATCGTCGTCTCCGGCCCGTGTCCGGGCAAAACGAGCGTATCGTCGGGCAGCGTGTACAGCTTCTCCCTGATCGAGCGGGATAGCTGCTCCTGGCTGCCCCCGGGCAGGTCGGTCCGCCCTACGGACCGCCGAAACAGCGCGTCGCCCGCGAACAGCAGATCGCCGACGAGAAAGCCGACGCTGCCCGGCGAATGGCCCGGCGTATGCCTCACCTCGAAAGTCGTCCCGATCAGCTCCAGCTTCTGGCCGTCGGCCAGCCCGTGCTCGGCCGGCTCCGTTACGATCGGCGGGGTGACGTCGGCCCAGCGCGCCGAGCCGTTTTTCCCCGCGTCGGTCAGCCACTCCTGCTCGGCGGGATGCAAATAGACCGGGCAGCCGTATTTTTTGCGCAGCCGATCTACTCCGCCGATATGGTCGAAATGGGCGTGCGTCAGCAAAATCGCCTCCGCCTTCAGGCCGTCAAGCTTGCGCATCAGCGCCCCGTCCGCCGTGCCGGGATCGATGATCACCGCACGGGTTCTATCTTCGTTAACGACGACATAGGCGTTCGTCTGCAGCGCTCCAAGCGCGAATCTTTGAAAAGTCAGCATGGTACGGCGTTCCTCACACTCCGGACAGAATGTCGCGGATTTCCTCCAGAATGACCTTCTGATAGGCGTTGTCTTCCCCGTAGCGGCGCCCGATTTCCTGTCTGGCCGCATTAAGCTTCTCCTGGTAATCCGGCGCTTCGCGATCGGGATTTTCCGTCTTGAACGCGTTCATCACTTCTTGCACGTATTTCGGACGGGCGCCCCACTTGCCGAGCAGATGACCGCCGGTATCGATGAACAGCACGACCGGAATGGCGCGTCCCCCCATCGTCAGGTGCTGGTCCATCAAGTCGAGATTTTCCTCCATGATCAGCACTTCCGTCGGGATGCCCGCTTTCTCCATCGCCTTGAACACGACCGGCACGTTGCGTACGACGTCGCCGCACCAATCCGCCGCCAAAATCATGCAGCGCAGGTCGTCGCGATTGTTGAGCGAATCGTAAAACTCCTCCAGCTCGGCCGTGTGCCACTCGAACCGGTTCAGCCACGACTCGAACGTCTCCCGGTTTTTCGTCATGCCTTCGATAAATTGGTCGGGAGACAAACCCTTATGTAATTTGCTGGCGATCAGTTGGCTCACTCGAACAAACTCCTCTCTCGTTCCGCGTTGTCTTTATTTTAGATGCTTTTGCCTCTTTTACGCAAATACTGGACAAGGAAAAAGACGACGAGCAGCGCGATGGCGATCAGGATGACGGGTTGAACGTATGGAGCCGCCTTCTCGTCGATCTTCTCCCAGTTCTCTCCGAGCGAGGAACCCAGCCATACGAACAGGATCGACCACGGTATGGAGGCCAGTACCGTCAGCCAGGTGAATTTCCACAGGTTCATGCGCGCCATCCCCGCGGGAATCGATACGACCTGGCGCATGATCGGCACGAAGCGGCCCGTAAACACGATGATCGGCCCGTATTTCTCGAACCATTTCTCCGCGAGATCGATATGTTTGGACTTCAAGTGCAAGTACTTGCCGAACCTGTCCAGGAACGGCCTTCCCCCGTAGCGGCCGATCGCGTAAAGCAGCCACTGCTGCAAAATGGCCCCGATCGTTCCGCAGACGACGGCAACCGGAAAAGAAATAATGTCCTGATAAACGAGATAGCCCGCATACCCCAATACGATCTCGCTTGGAATCACTTCGATCGCCAAACCGATAATAATGCCCCAGTATCCTAAGCTCTCGACCCAGGCCAGCAATTGCGACAACCATTCGTGCAGCGTGTCCATCATCCGTTTTCAACCTGCTTTCTTCCCCAAAGTTAAAGCTTTCCGCTCCCCCGGCAACCGTCTTCATTCTAGCACAGCCCCGGGCCTGCCTTCCAGTTATACGGCGTTCCCGCAAAATCGTTGCAGGCTTGTCATGAGCGGACGGGCCCAAGCATAGACTCCGAGTAGGTGGACAAAGTTGAAGAGGAGAGAGCGGCATGAATAAAATCGTCATCCTTAACCGCAAGAAAATTCAGTTGTACGCCATTATCGCGGCACTCGTCATTCTCGCCGGCGCGTATATCGGTTGGCAGCAATCCAAGCCCGCCATGGCTCCTGCGGGCGACGAGGCGGCCAAGCAGATTCTGTATCTGACGACGGGCGAATTCACGGCTCAAGCGGACAACGGCAAAAAGCTGGAAACCTATCTGTTCTATCCGGGCACCGTCGTCGCCAAAAAAGACGTGCCCGTCGAACTGCGGATAAGCGGCATCAACGGCCAGTCTCATCCGTTCGTCATCGAAGGACTCGACATCAAGGGCAACATCACCAAAGGCAAAACGACCGTCGTCAACTTCACTCCGAAGGAAGCCGGCATTTACACCATCGTCTGCCAGACGCATGCCGATCCGAAAACCGGCGGGCCGATGGTGGGATATCTCGTCATTCAATAGCTTGGCGGTAACCGCCCCTTTTTCTCGTGCATAGGGTATGGGAGAGAGGCAGGCGTAGCCGATGAAAATGTTTCAGGAAAAGCATTCCTCCCCGTTGCCTTCGCCGCGCGGCATTCGCCGGGCATGCTCGAACGAGCTGTACCGGACCGTCAAAAGGTTGAAGCTGCACGTCCCGGCCCCGCTCGTCCGGGAAGCCGAGGAACTGTACTTCAAACGGGTGATCGGCAATCTGATGTGGATCGCGGAAAACAAGAGCAATCGCAAGAAGCTGGCCGACTGGTGGGACGAGGAAGTCAGCGGGGATATCGCCGAACTGTGGAACGTGGACCGCGCCAAGTTGGCGAAAGCTTTCCGGGACGCGTTCGGCGGTTGAATCGCAAGCTTGTTTCCAAGAGGGGACGGGGCGCCGAATTCGGTTTGCCCGCCCCTACTTCCTTGTTGAGGCCTTGCCCGCCGGCAAGGTCTCAACCGATGACTGCGAACGTCTGAACGCCCGCCGGGATCGTGCGCGTGCGGAAAAGAACGCCGTTTCTATTCATTACTCGCAGCGTATAGGCAACTCTCGTCAAGGTGCGGATTTGGTTGAACCGCACGGCGCCGAACCGATCGAATTCGGCCGAGGCGACGAGCCGGCCTCCTCGGAATAATCGGGCGACAAAGCCGGTCGTGTCGAAAGGCACGCCGTTGATCTGCACCCATACGACGGTAAACCGTTTAAAGGTTTGACTGCAGTTTCCGACGCGCGCGGCTTGAGCGGGGCCGGTCTTCGCTGTCCATGCTTTGGATGGCTTCGAGTCCCTTTTCGGGGGCTTGGGATAACGGATGGCCATGAATGGATATCCCTCCCTTCTTGCCGTTTACCCCCAATGTATGCCGAAGCCGATCGCCGTTAAACGGACATCTCCCCACCGCCTCGTCCGGATTCGCGGATATTACGCAAAAAAGCAGACCTCGGGATAAGGTCCGCTACATCCCTCTCTATTCGCGCTCCTAACGTTTCTTGCTCAGACTGCGGCGCGCATTCGCGTTTTTCTGAACCTGCTGGCGCAAAATAAGCGCGCGCAACGGACGCAGCATCTCGGGCTCGAGAACGTGCATTTTGGCACCGCACTGCATCCGGTTCTCCTGCCTTTCCCGTCGCACGATTTCCAGCTCGCAGTCGAACGAGATTCCGATTTCGATCGTCGCTTTCAACCTCGACTTCGTCGCGAAATGAGGCGCATCCGGGCCGGAGAAGCTGATTCCGGATATGCTGATATCGTGAATCGTGAGACTCTCCGGGCTTTGGATTTCCCGCTCCTCCCCGGAATCGCCCAACACGCGGAGGATCATGGCGTTCCCGTCGATCTCGACCCGGGGATGCTCCCGTCTTTCTTTGAATCGTTTCTGCAGCTCGGGAGGCTGAAGAAGCGCGATGGCCCCTTCGTATTTCGCGAACACGATGGACGACATCGATTGGATTCCCGCCGGGGAATACACGGTCAACTTTACCGTCTCTCCTAACTCGAATTGCTCGAACTCGGGGAGCTCTACCTCGAACAGTTCTCCTTCCACATGGGTCATCACGCCGGTCGTGACGAAATTTTTCCCTTCTACGACGGTTCGACAGTGCAGAAGCACGTTTAAGGGCAGCAAATCTCTGTCTAGATCGGATAATCCGATTCTATTGTCTCCAGTATGTTTCATCTCCGCCCAACCACCTTCCCGCCATTTTGCTTGTGTCACGCATAAAAAAACAGGCAACTCTATTGGAGCAGCCCGTTTCGCCTGAATCATCCGCATTGGATTATCGGCAGCCAGGCTGTCATCGTCGCAAGACATTAGACCCTGTGGCTTTGCGTCCTTGCTTTTCAGCAAGTTTGCCTTTATCGCAATCCGATTTCTACTGGAATGATTGTACCATATCGGCTAACTTTTCGTCATATGTTTTTTGCTTCCCCGCCAAGCCCCCGGCCCGTCAGCGCACCATGACGACGCGGTTGCGTCCTTCGTTCTTGGCCTTGTACAAAGCGGCGTCCGCGCTCGAGAATATCTCCCGCAAATATTCCTTGGGATCGTTGAACTTCAAATTCTCGCTGGATTCGGACAGCACGCCCATGCTGATCGTGATGCCCACTTTATCCTGCCCGGCTTCCACCTGGTTCTCTCCGACGGCGAGCATGATTCGCTCCGCCAGAAGTTCCGCCTGTTCTCTGTTCGTATGGGGCAGGTAGACGGTGAACTCCTCTCCCCCGTATCTCGCCAGAATATCCGTCCGCCTCAACATCGAACGAACGATCTCCGCCGTGCCGCGAAGCACCTCGTCGCCGACGAGATGGCCGTATTTGTCGTTGATTTGCTTGAAATGGTCAATATCGAATAGAAAGACGGCAAACGGGATTTGATATCTCATATTCAGCAGCACTTCATGCTCCAGCTGCTGCATGAGATACCTGCGATTGAAGCAGCCGGTCAGCCCGTCGGTGACGGCCATCTGCTCCAGCTTCTGATTCACGCGGAACAGTTCTTCCTGTATCGTGATCAATTCCAGGTTTCGCTCGTGCAGCGCCTCGTTTTTGCGGTTCATCTCTACGACCAGCTTGCGCAGCTCCGAGACGTCATGAAAAGTGATGATCCGTCCGAGCAGCGTTCTGCGGCTGTCCAGGACGGGCGATATTTGAATCGACACGTGTCTGCCCGACGAATCCTGCAGCGAAAACTCCATTTGCAGCTTCTCTTGGGGATGGTGATTGTAGCGGTACAGAAATTCATAGACTTCCCCCTGCACCTGCAAAGGAGCCAGAAACTTCTCCATCTCGAACGTCTCGCCTTTCGTGACTTGCGCGAGCGGGGAAGCCCCTCTGTTTACCTCCAGCACTTTGCCGTTCTCGTCCACGACGATGACGCCCGTCGTCATATGCTCGAAGATATCCCGCTGGGCCATGCTCAAAATATCAAGCATGCCGAACCGATAGATCGCGATTACGAAACAGAGATCCGACAGCAAGATTCCCGTGGCGAGCAATCCGGGAACGACCGTCAGCCAATCGACCAGCAAGACGTTGACGAACACGTCCAGCAGACCGAGTCCCGTCAGCACGAACATGCCGATTAAAGCGGTTGCAAGCTGCTTGCGCTGGTTCACGGACGTCACGCTTCTCAGAGCGTGAAACATATTTAACAAAGCGACGAAAAAATAGGCGAATTGAACGAGCACGAGGAGCCAAAACAGCGGTCCGTAATCCCGATCGATATAGCTGTCGACGACCGGGGCCATGAACAGCTTGCCCGGGTTCCACATCGCCGCCGCGATACAAAGGAACGCCGGGGCAATGTACAGCAGAAAGCGGCCGATTTTCAGCGGGGTCGTCCTGTTCGTGAGGAAAAAAACGAAGAATAACCATCCCGGGCCAAGCATCCCCAAAGCTAGAAACGATAAATTGATGAAAAACAGTTGAACGTCGGGAAAGTCCGTCAATTTGACCGCAAATTGCCCAAGCGGCCATAACATCATAATAAAATGGAAAGCCAAATACACTTTATGCGTCGTCGTAATTCTATTTACGGCAATCACGCCGACGAATAGAAGGAAAAGCATCAAAAAAAGGATAAAATCAATCCATTGGATTCCCAAGGCATTCACCTTTTCATAAAAGGGCTGAATAAAAAAATGCGGCAGGCATGTTTGATTTTACCATATCGCCGCTTTTTCCGACAACCGGATATCCACCGAAAGACTTTATTCTATTTTTTTTCTGATTAATTTCAAGGACTTCTTTGCTTATTTTAATAAGACTTATTTCCTATTAACTAACTTTCCCTCTCCA
>JAEZZE010000073.1 GCA_023418755.1 Bacillota bacterium
GAATCCGCTTCTTGAATCGCATCGGGATCAAAATCGGAATTTTTGAACGACCAATCAAATAAAGGTTCAAAAAGTTCGGTTTTCAGCACCGAGGCTGGTCGTTCGCCTGACGGCGAACTGCTCGCCCATGCATCCAGGAAGGTTGGACGAAGACCGGTAATGAGGAACGGAGTGTAGGCGAACCTACATGAGTACCGGAAGAACCGGCTGAGTTCAAGATTCGAAGTCGAATCCGCTTCTTGAATCGCATCGGGATCAAAATCGGAATTTTTGAACGACCTTTAAAGGGGGAAATGGGGATGGGCATTGTTTTTAAGAACGTCGTAAAGCAGTATCCGAACACCGCTTCCCCGGCGGTGGACAACGTCTCGCTAGATATCAAGGAGGGCGAATTCATCGTTTTCCTCGGTCCTTCCGGCTGCGGCAAAACGACGTTGCTGAAAATGGTCAACAAGCTGTACGACACGACCTCCGGCACGATCGAGATCGACGGTGTGGACATCAAGCAGGTGCAGACGGAGCAGCTTCGGCGCGGCATCGGGTACGTCATTCAGCAGAACGGGCTGTTCCCGCACATGACGATCGAAGCGAACATCGCGGTCGTGCCGCGCCTGCTGAAATGGGACGAAGCGAAAATCGACAAGCGGATCGACGAGCTGCTGGAAATGGTGCATCTCGATCCGAAGGTGTACCGCAAGCGCCGACCGAGCCAGCTGTCGGGCGGACAGCAGCAGCGCGTCGGCATCGCGCGGGCGATGGCGGCCGCTCCGAAAATTCTGCTCATGGACGAACCGTTCGGGGCGATCGACGCGATTACGAGAACGAGCTTGCAGGATGAGCTTCACCGCATTCAGCGGCTGCTGAAGAAAACGATTCTGTTCGTTACCCATGACGTCGACGAGGCTTTGCGGCTGGCGGATCGAATCATCGTCATGCAGGCGGGCAAGGTCGTGCAGTTCGCGACGCCGTTCGAAATCTTGACGAACCCGGCGAACGACTTCATCCGGCAGCTTGTCGGAGAGCGGGACGTGTATCGCAAAATGGCTTTCCTGAAGGTGGAGGACGTCGTCAGCTCGTCCGGCAACGCCGAGACGGCCGCCGGAGCCGAGGGCGTGGCGCTTACGGACGATCTGAAGCTGGTGTTCAACCGGATGGTCGAGGAGCAGGTGCGCGAATATCCGGTCGTCGACGGCAACCGGCGGGTCGGGACGGTGACGATGGAGCGCATTTTGACGAAGCTGGCGAATTAGGAGGAGATCGTCGTGTCGAGGAACGAGCAGGACGCCTTCGGGACGGTCGAGCTTCCGGACGAGGCGCTGTATGGGGTTCAGACGCTGCGAAGCGCAAGCAATCTGAGCTTTTCGGGCCGCACGCTCGTCGCTTATCCCGGCTACATCGCGGCGCTGGCCGAAGTGAAGCGGGCGGCTGCGCGGGCGAACGAGCGCGCGGGACTGCTGCCGCGAACGCTGGCGCATGCGATCGAGCAGGCGTGCGAGGAAGTCGGACACGGCTGCCATGACGGGCAGTTTATCGTCGATCCGTTCCATGGCGGGGGCGGCATCGGCAGCAACATGAACATGAACGAAGTCATTGCCAACTTGGCCAATGAAATGCTGGACGGAGAAATCGGCGGCTATGCGCCGGTCCACCCGGCCGATCACGTGAACGCGTCGCAATCGACGTCGGACGCCTGTCATACGGCGCTGCGCATCGCGGCCATACGGGCGGGAGAGAGGCTGCTGGCGGAATTGGCGCGGTTGATCGGCAAAGTCGACGAGAAGAGCGCGGAGCTGGCGCTTGTGCCGACGATTACGAGAACCTGCATGCAGGACGGCTTGCCGGACACGCTCGGCACGATGTTCGGCGGCTACGCGAACGGGCTCAGGCGCCGGATGGAGCGGCTGGCGGTTGCCGTGGAGGAGCTGCATGCCGTCAATCTCGGCGGCACGGTCGTCGGCTCCGGCGTAGGCGCCGCGCCCGGGTATCGGGAGCGCGTGCTGGACGCGCTGCGCGAGACGACGGGATTGCCGCTGCGCCATCGGAACGATTTGTACGACGCGGCCCAGAACATCGACGATCTGGCGGCGCTGTCGGCGGAGCTGGCGCTGCTGGCGGGCTTGCTGATCAAACAGGCCAAAGACTTGCGCTTGCTGTCCTCCGGTCCGGAGGCGGGGTTCGGGGAGCTGCGGCTGCCCGCGGTGCAAGCGGGTTCGTCGTTTTTTCCCGGGAAAATCAATCCGGTCGTGCCGGAGACGCTCGTGCAGTGCGGCCTTCAGATCATCGGTCTGGATCGTTCGGTGCAAGGAGCGCTGGAGCACGGCGAACTGAATTTGAACGTATGGGAAGGATTCGCGGGCTTTAACCTGCTCGATATGCTGGGCATGCTGGAACGGGCGATCGGACGGTTCGCGGACTTGTGCGTGAGCGGCATTCAAGCCGACGAAGCGAGGTGCCGGGAACTGTCGAGGACGTTTATTCCGGCGGTTGTCGCCTTAAAGGAGAAATACGGATACTCGCAGGTTGGACAGTGGTTAAAGGAAAGGTCCAAGGACGAAGTCATATCGATCTACGAAAGAGAGGCAGAACACAGATGAGAGCACCGAAGCTGGAGTGGGCAAGCGAATGGCTGAAGGAAACCAAGAAACTGTACGTGAACGGCGAATGGACAGCCGGCTCGACCGGCATGACGATAGATACGGTAAGCCCCGCAAGCGGCAGGAAAATCGGTTCCTTCACGGGCGCTTCCAAGGACGACGTCGACGCCGCCGTGCGGGCGGCCAGGGCGGCCTTCGAAGGCGGAGAATGGCGGGAAATGTCCCGCAAGGAGCGCGGCAGAAGGCTGCATCGGATCGCGAGGCTCATCCGCGAGCATCAGGACGAATTGGCGACGCTCGAATCGATGGACAACGGCAAGCTTTACAAGGAAGCGTACAACGACGACGTCGCGGAGGCCGCGGACTTTTTCGAATATTATGCGGGTTGGACCGACAAGTATTACGGCGAAGTCAATCCCGTCGAAGGCAACTTCACGAGTATGACGACCCGCGACCCGGTCGGGGTATGCGGGCTGATCGTGCCGTGGAACTTCCCGATCGACATGGCCGCGATGAAGCTGGCGCCGGCGCTGTCGATGGGCAACACGGCCGTGCTCAAGCCGTCGAGCGTCACGTCGCTGTCCGCGATCCGGTTGTTCGAGATCATTCACGAAGCGGGCGTGCTGCCTCCGGGCGTCATCAATTTGATTCTAGGAGAGGGACGTACTGGCTCCTTTATCTCGTCGCATGGGGACGTCGACAAAGTGTCGTTCACGGGCAGCACGCAGGTCGGCAAAAAGCTCGTCCGCGATTCCGCGGATTCGAACCTGAAGGCGGTCACCTTGGAGCTGGGCGGCAAGTCTCCGAATATTATCTTCGCGGATGCGCCGAATCTGGACGCGGCGATCGAAAGGTCCTTCTACGGCCTGTTCACCCATAAGGCGGAAAAATGCAGCGCTCCGACGCGCCTGCTCGTGCAGCGTCCGGTCTACGACCGGGTCGTGGAGGAGCTGACGAAGTACGCCAACGGCTACAAATGCGGCGATCCGTTCGATCCGGCGAGCGACCAGGGACCTCAGGTGTCCGAGTCGCACATGGAAAGCATTCTCCGTTACATCGAGAGCGGCAAGGAGCAGGGCGCGCGCGTAGCGGCCGGCGGCTATCGCGATACGGAAGGGGCGAACGCCGAAGGGTATTACGTTCGTCCGACCATTTTCGCGGACGTGCGCAACGACATGAAGATCGCCCAGGAGGAAATTTTCGGCCCGGTGCTGTGCGTCATCCCTTTCGATACGGAGGAAGAAGCGGTGCGCATCGCCAACGACACGATTTACGGTCTGGCGGCGGGACTGTGGACGAACGACGTCGCCCGCGCCCATCGCGTCGCGAAACGGCTGGACGCCGGGCAAGTGTTCGTTAACCGCTACGGCTGCTACGACATTGCCAGCCCGTTCGGCGGCTTTAAGCAATCCGGCTGGGGCAAGGAGTACGCGATCCACAGCTTGTCCTCCTACACGAAAATGAAAGCGATCTGGATCGCTCACTAAAATAGAACCCGAAGAAACTCCAAACAACCTGGTTGAAGTCGGAAAGCCATCCTTTTCGCAGCGGATCGGACTTTCATATATTCAATGGTTCGACTTATATCGATTTCTTGAAAGCGGGGAACGGAAATGGAAATGCTGGCGGCGGTCATGAGAGGAACGAATCAACCGCTTTCGATAGAAAAGGTGGAGCTTGCCGCGCCGAAAGCCGGAGAGGTGCTCGTCAAGGTGCTGGCGACGGGCGTCTGCCATAGCGACTTGAACGCGATGGAGGACGAGACGACGCCGGTGCCGACGATTCTCGGCCACGAAGGGGCGGGGATCGTCGTCGAGGTCGGTCCGAACGTGCGAACGGTAAAGGTCGGAGACAAGGTGGCGCTAAGCTGGGTACCTTTCTGCGGTACCTGCGAATTCTGCCAGACGGGCCAGGTGAACCTGTGCGAGTCGGCGTTCGGTCCGATGTTCGCGGGAACGCTGCTTGACGGCACGTCCAGACTGAGCCAGAAAGGGCAAGGCATTTACCACAACTCATTGCTTAGCACGTTCGCGGAATATACGGTCGTGCCGGAAATGAGCTGCGTGAAAATGCCGGAGCATATGCCGATGGCTCAGGCATCTTTGATCGGCTGCGGCGTGGCGACGGGTTACGGAGCGGCGGTGCGGGCGGCGCAGGTAAAGCCGGGCTCGACGGTTGCCGTGTTCGGCATCGGCGGCGTCGGGGTGAACGCGATCCAAGGGGCGCGGATCGCCGGGGCTAGCCGCATCATCGCGTGCGATCTGAAGCCGCAAAACCTGGAGATCGCGCGGAAGTTCGGCGCGACCGACGTCGTGAACGTCGGCGAAGTCGACGCTGCCGAGGCGCTGAAGGAGCTGACCGGCGGCTTCGGCGTCCACTACGCGATCGACTGCTCCGGCAACACGATGGCGGCACAGTCCGCCTGGAAGGGTACGCGCAAGGGCGGCACGACGGTCGTCGTCGGAGCGTTTAACCCGAAGAAGGAGCTGGCGCTGCCTGCGGGCGGGTTTCACCGCGTCGGCAAAATTCTCAAAGGCAGCTTCTACGGGGACGTGCATCCGTTCCGCGATTTTCCGATCATTGCCCAGCTGTACCTGGACGGCAAGTTCCAGCTCGACGAGCTGGTGCTGGACCGGATTCCGCTGCAAGACATCAATCGTGCGATTGACGGCTTCCACGATCCTTGCTGCGTGAACGTCGGACGGACGGTCGTCGAATTCGGAGGTGAAGCGCGATGAGCGGATTCGATTTTGCGGCGAGAACCCGTGTGGCCTATGGCATCGGGCGCGCCAAGCAGTTGGCCGAGGACGTAAAAAGCCTGACCGGCGGGGGAAACGAAGCAGTGCTTGTCACCGACCCGGGACTGGTCAAAGTCGGAGCAGCGGATGAAGTATTAGCGGCTCTGCGGGAAGGCGGCGTGGAAGCTGTGTTGTTCTCGGACGTTCAGAGCGATCCGACGAGCGCTTCCATCGATGCGGCCGCGGAGGTCATCCGTGCTTCGAAAGCCTCGTGCGTCATCGGCCTCGGCGGCGGCTCGGCGATGGACGTGGCCAAGCTGGCTTCGCTGGTCGCGGGTGCGGATCATCCGACGGAGCATTACGCGTTGATGGCGAATCCTTTTGCCCCGAAGACGATCAAGACGATTATGGCTCCGACGACGTCCGGAACGGGCGCGGAGGTGACGAGCACGGTCGTGTTCTCGAATTTGGAAAAGCGTAAAGTGTGGGGCTGGGACTACGATCTCGCGCCGGACTTGGCGGTGCTCGATCCGACGCTGACCGTGGCGCTCCCTCCTCATCTGACGGCGGCGACGGGGCTCGATGCCTTGATCCATGCGCTGGAGGCGGTGTCCGGGAAGCGCGGCAACGCGATGATCGAAGCGGTCGGCCTGCAGGCGATCCGCATGATCTCGGACAGCCTGCTGACGGCGATTCGCGAGCCGGGAAACCTGGAGGCTCGCGGCCGGCTCAGCATAGGATCGATGCTGGCGGGCATGGCGATCGAGCAGGGCGGCACGGGCATCGCCCACTGCATCGGACACGCGCTCGGCACGCTTGCGCGCGTCCACCACGGCCGCGCGGTGGCGATTGCGCTGTATCATACGTACGAGTGGAATATCGCGGGAAACGAACCGATTCTCGCGAATATCGCACGGGCCATGGGTGCCGTGGAGCACGCCTCCGCAAGCTTGGAAGATCAGGCCCGGGCCGGCGCGGCGTTCTACCGGCGATTGGTCGAGCAGTCGGGGCTGCAGCTGTCGCTGGCAGCCGAAGGCTTGACGCTGGACGACGCCGGCCGTCTCGCCGAGACGATGGCTTCCGCGGAGAACGCGCCGATGCGCAACAATAACGGCCGTTACGCGTCGGAAGAGGATCTTGCTCTCTTCGCGGCTCGTTTGCTCGGGCAAGCTTAGGCGCCGGCCCGAGCAGGTTCAACCTCGCGCCGAGAGCGGCTGGGCGAGCAGGTAGAGTCGGCCCGCGAGAGGGAATAACGGTCAGCCAGACCGTTAACGGGGGCGGGATCGGCCCGCGAGAGGGAATAACGGTCAGCCAGACCGTTAACGGAGGCGGAACCGGCCCGCGAGAGGGAATAACGGTCTGCCGGACCGTTAACGGGGGTGAAATCGGCCCGCGAGAGGGAATAACGG
>JAEZZE010000098.1 GCA_023418755.1 Bacillota bacterium
GGGCTCCTCCTTGGTGACCAGCAATCCCGAGGATACCCTACTTTTTTATGTTCTGGATAGACTCCAGATCATGGTACACAGACTATTTTACATCACCCAACTTTCACGCATTAGTACCGCGTGGCACGCTTATTCGCTTCCCGGCTGGCAACTTGCGCGCATTAGTACCGCGTGGCACCTTATTCGCATTCCGCAGGCAGCTCCCTCGTATTAGTACCGCGTAGCCTCGAGATATCGGATCGCTAGCGAAAAAAAGGCTGCCCCATAAGTCATCTGCAAAACATGAAGACAACTTATGAGTCGGCCTTATTCTGCCTTATTCTTCCCTATCCCGTACGCCGGTCAACGAGCTTCCTCGTTCTCCAAATATCGTTCGCAATCGAGCGCGGCCATGCATCCGGTTCCCGCGGCGCTGATCGCTTGGCGATATTTGTTGTCCTGCACGTCCCCGCAGGCGAACACGCCGGGAACGTTCGTCTCGGTAGAGCCCGGCTTGACGATCAGATATCCGGTTTCGTCCGTTTCCAGCTGGCCGCCGAGGAACTTCGTGTTCGGCGTGTGGCCGATGGCGACGAACAAGCCGTCCGTGGCGATCGTCTCTTCCGCGCCGGTCTCGTTGTTTCTCACCTTCAGCCCGGTTACGCCCAGAGGTCCGCTCTCGACTTCCAGCGGCGTGCGGTTCAGGCTCCAGCTGATTTTCTGATTTTTGCGGGCGCGGTCCTGCATAATCTTCGAGGCCCGCAGCTCGTTGCGACGGTGGACCAGAACGACTTCGGACGCGAACTTCGTCAGGAAATGCGCCTCTTCCATCGCGGAATCCCCGCCTCCCACGACTATGATTTTCTTGCCTCGGAAGAAAAAGCCGTCGCAGGTCGCGCAGGTGCTGACTCCTCGTCCGACGCTTTCCTTCTCGCCCGGAATGCCCAGGTATTTGGCGGACGCTCCGGTAGAGATGATCAGCGACTCCGCCGTCAACTCGCCCAAGCCTTCCACCGCCAGCTTGAACGGACGCTCCGACATGTCCACGCCGTTCACCCAGCCCGAACGGAATTGGGCGCCGAACCGCTCGGCCTGCTTGCGCATGTTGTCCATGAGCTCCGGCCCCATAATGCCTTCCGGAAACCCGGGGAAATTCTCCACTTCCGTCGTCGTCGTCAACTGGCCGCCCGGCTCGGGACCTTCGATCACGAGAGGGTTCAGGTTGGCCCGGGCCAAGTAGATCGCGGCGGTGAGTCCGGCGGGGCCGGTGCCGATAATAATCGTTTTATAAGCGCTCATTTCGACTTCCACTTCCTTATAAATTTCCTAGTATGACTTAAAGAATACCACTCCCGCTGCGGGTCGTCATGAAGGAAAGATGAACGTTAGATGAAGGTTTCATGAAGACGCGGAAACGGAACCGAAATCGCCCCGGGGAACGCTCCTTATCTGCGCGAATGTATGTCCTATTGTCAAAAATGCGATGAATATGCCGTCCTCGGCCGCTTCATTGAAAAAAGAAAGACGCTTCGAGGGGCGACGCCGAAGCGTCTTTAAGAAATCGGGTCGGATAACCCGCATCATGGTTGCTGCGCTATGGACGCACCAGCGTGCCGTCGGCTTTGCGATCCAGCTTATACGGCTGATGATAGCTTTTCCGCGACCAATCGTCTCCAAGCAGCTGCGCGGCTTTCGCCTCGTCGAGATCGATGCCGAGACCCGGTCGGTCGTTGACATAGAGGTAGCCGCCGCGCCGCTCGATCGCTCCCGGGAAAGCTTCCCTTTCCTCCGGGCGAAAGTGATTGATCTCCTGAATGCCGAAATTCCAGATCGCCATGTCGAGGTGAACGGCGGCCGCCTGGTTGACCGGATCGTTCTCGCCGCCCTCCTGCCAAGCGGTCCGGACGCCGAACGCTTCGCAGAGGGCGGCGATTTTGCGACAGGCGCTGATGCCGCCGGCTTTCGATACCCGGACGCGGATGAAATCGATCAGCCGCTCGGAGACGAGCTCCGTCCACTCCTTCGGATTGGCGAACAGTTCTCCGACCGCTTGGGGAGTGGCGGTCTGCTGCCGCATTTGCCGGTACCAGCCGAGCTGTTCGGGCGGTAGAGCGTCCTCCAGATAGAACAAGCCGTAAGGCTCGAGCCGCTTCGCGAGCTGGATCGCGACGATCGGGGAGACGTGCTCGTGCACGTCGTGAGTGAACTGAACCTCCGGACCGAACGTCAGCCTCAACTGCTCGAACATGCGCGGAATGGCGTTCAGATAGACGTGCTCGTCGAACACCGCGTCCGTTTTCCAGGCGTTGTCGGGCAGCTTGGCTTGCGTCCCCTTCAGGAATCCTCCTCCGCCGTAACCGCCAAGCTGGCAACGGACGACCGTGTACCCCTCCTCGACGAAGCGATGCACGTCCTCCTTCAACTCGGCCATGTCGCTGCCGCCCGCATGGCCGTAACACGGCACCGCGGAACGGCACGCTCCGCCAAGCAGCATGTATACCGGGAGGCCGGCCTCTTTTCCCTTGATGTCCCACAGCGCCATGTCGATACCGCCGATCGCCGTCTGCAGCAGGGCGCCGTTCCGCCAATAACCGCTTAGATTCATCGTGTTCCACAGATCCTCGATGTTCGCGGGATCTTTGCCGATCAGAATCGGAGAGAGCAGCTGCTCGACGATGTGAACGACGGCATCCGGATTGTACATGTCCGAGACGGAGCCGATTCCGTACAGACCGTCCTGGTCGGTCGTCACCTTCACGATCGTCCAGACGCCGCCTTTTCTCGTGCGTATGCATTCTACCTTTTGGATTTTCGCCATGGGTTCGAACTCCTTTAGGGTCTATCTATGAGTCAACTTATTGATGTTCGGACTTGGCTTGTTCTCCGCCCGACTTCGAACCATCGCGCGTTGAACGGGAATCGGCTTACCTGCCGCCGATATGCTCGTCGATCTGGCGTTGGACTTCCGCGACGATCGCGGCGAGCATGCCCTCCTCCCTCTGAAGCCGGGCGTAGCGCTCGGCCTCGGCTTCGGGATCGGACGCTTTGCCGAATTCGATCGGCTTGCCGACGTCGTTGGCCAACCGATCCCTCGCGGCGAGCTCGTCTTTAATGTTCTCGTCGGAGATGAACAGTCCGTCCGCCGGAGACTTGATATTGATCGGCAAGCTGGCGAATTCCGCCTCCCTGACCCAGAAGCCTTCCGGGTAGACCGGCGTCGGCCGCAGAAACTGCGGCTTCCAGAACGCCCAACCGCTTTCCCATTCCAGATAGTTGCTCGTCGTGTACTGCATCCCTTCCGGAAATTGCGCGCTTTCTCCATTTAGCACGTACGTCTTGCCTTCAATGCCGTATTGCACGAGATCGTACAGCTTTCGATCCGTCTCCAGCATGTCCAGAAATCTCAGGACGAGCTCGGGATGATCGGAATTGCGGTTGATCGCCAGCACGTTAGCGAGGGCCGTGCGATTAGGGTACCTTTTGTCGGGATAAATCAGCGACATCTGCTGGCGGAACGAGGGGTCGACGAAGCCCGGGTCGGCATAGGCCCACTCGTGCGAGGTGACCGTGGACAACATCTTGCCGTTGCGCCACAGGTCCGCCCCGTTCTCGTTATCCATCGGGGCGTCCAGGCTTAATATTTTGGCGTCCTTCCACTTCTTGCTCATCCGCGCCGATTCGGCGTAGAAGGGCTGCTGTTCGATCGCTTGAACGGTGAGCTTCGGGTCATCCAGGTAGAAGCCCAAGCCGTGAAAAGCCAGATCTATCCACTCCTCGCGCACCAAGTACAGAGCCAGCGGCGGCGTCCGGGTCACATTGGCGTTCGGATAGGCTCTTTTCAATTCATGCAGCAGCGCGTCGAGGTCCTCGACCGTTCTGATCTCGTCCGGCCCCCGGCGAATGTCCGCCGCTTCGGCCAGGTCCGACCGCCATCCGACGTATGGCCGCTCGTTCATCTTCATCGTCCACGGCAAGCCGACGATGCTTCCGTTCCGCGTTGCCGAGGACAGCGTCCCCTGCTCCAAATATTTGGCGTACAAATCCGGAGCGTATACCGGCAACAGCTCGTTAAGCGCCATGTAGGAACCTCTGGAAGCCATCTCCTTGTAGGACAGCCAGTTCGAGTCGAAGTTCAGGTCCCAGCGGTCTCCCGCGGCGGCCATCGCCTGGATTTTCGTCTTGAATTCCTTGAACGGGATGAACCGGATATCGAACTTCACGTTCAGCCCTTTGGCTTTCACGTGCTCGCTGACCTTGGTCCATACTTCGTCCGTTGCCGCCTTCTCTTCCCCTCCGAAAATAAATTTCAACGTCACTTCTTCCGAGTCCGACGCGCGAAGCTCTTCCCGGTTTTCTCCTCCGCCGCTGCAGGCCCCCAGGAGCGCGCCGAGCAATAAAACGGCCGGCATCAGAATGGTCAAACGACGAAAGCTGAGATTTGGCACGCGATATTCTCCCCCCCGGGTCATTAACGTCGTCGAGCGATGCGCTACGCATAAGCGAAACCGTCGATCAAAGCGAGCCGAAAACCGTTAAAGCGATCATTCGTGTCCAAAACGGGTTAAATCCTGCCGCCAGCCGCGCTCTCCCTACAATTGCCCGGCAGAACCGGTTGATTCGCCGGCATCCGTCCCCTTCTTGCGGACGATGTACTCGCTTCCCGGCCTCGCGTTCCAAGCGACCGCTCCGCCGCCGCACTCGGTCAGGCCGACCTCTCGTCTGTCGCAGAAGACGCGAACGGGCATGCCCGCGTTCAGCACGCAGCGTCCGTCGGATCCGGCCCGGATCGCGGCTTCCTCCAGCAGGCCGTCGGACCAGCGCAGGTCGAGCTCGTAGCCTCCCCGAGCGCGAAGGCCGGAAATTTCTCCGTCCGTCCACGCCGAAGGCAGAGCGGGAAGCAGCCGGATTTCTCCCGCGTGGCTCTGCGCGAGCATCTCCGTCATTCCCGCGGCACCGCCGAAATTCCCGTCGATCTGAAACGGCGGATGGTTGTCGAACAGGTTCGGCAGCGTGGAATGGCCGAGCAGCATCTTCACGTTCTCCCAAGCCTTCTCTCCGTCCTCCAGCCTTGCCCACATATTCACGATCCATGCCCGGCTCCAGCCGGTATGACCGCCTCCGCTGGCCAGGCGGCGCTCCAGCGTCTTCCGGGCAGCAGCCGTCCATTGCGGCGTGCCGCGCACGGTGAATCTCGTGCCGGGGTGCAGCGCGAACAGATGCGAGATATGGCGGTGCCCCGGCTCCGCCTCCTCGTAATTGTCCAGCCATTCGAGAAGCTCGCCGTGGCGGCCGATCGCAGGCTCCGGCAACCGGTCCCTGAGCCGCAGCATCGCGCGCGCGAAATCGGCGTCCCGTCCCAGCTCTTCCGAGGCCGCCGCGCATGCCGTAAACAGCTCGTACAGGATTTGGCTATCCATGGAAGGACCCAGGCACATCGTCCCGGAATTTCCGTTCGGCAGCACGTACGTGTTTTCGGGCGAGACCGAGGGGTTCGTCACCAACGAACCGTCCGGCGTTTCCGTCAAGAAACCGACGAAAAACTCGGCCGCTTCCTTCAGCGTCGGGTAGGCTCTCTCCAGAAACGAAGAATCCTTGGAGAAAAGATAGTGCTCCCACAAGTGAAGGCTCAGCCACGCCGCTCCCATCGGCCAGATCGTCGCCGGACGATAGAGGTCCTGCGGCGCGGTATCCGCCCACAGATCGGTGTTATGGTGGGCTACGAAACCGCCGCAGCCGTACATCGCCCTCGCGGTGACTCTTCCCGTCTCCCGCATGCGCTCGATCAGGTCGAACAGCGGCTCGTGGCATTCCGCGAGATTGCCCGTCTCCGCCGGCCAATAGTTCATCTGCGTATTGATGTTGATCGTGTACTTGCTGTCCCAGGGCGGCTGCATGCTCTCGTTCCAGATGCCCTGCAGCGTGGCGGGCAGCGATCCCGGCCTGCTGCAAGACAGCAGCAAATAGCGGCCGAATTGGTAGTACAAAGCCGCGAGGCCGTGATCCTCCCGTCCTTCCCCGACGAGCTTCAGCCTTTCGTCCGTCGGAAGCGCTTCCCGATCCGGCGAAGCGGGCAGGCGCAGGCGGACCCGGTCCATCAAGGCGCTCACGTCCGCGACGTGCCTCTCGCGAAGCGAGGCAAAACCCCGTTCGGACGCTTCCCGCGCCGCGCGAACGGCTTCCGATTCCGGATCCTCGAAGCGGAACGACGTTGCCGCGGCGACGACGAACGTCGCCGCATCCGCCCCTTCCACGACGATTCTTTCGCCGATGACCGCGAGCGTCCCTCCTTCGATCGAGGCGCGAACGACGGTTCTGAAGCGCGGCCCTCCGCCTCCGGTCCGGCCGCGCATGACGATCGCCGCGTCGTCCAGCTTCCGGATTTCGTCGAAATGCCTGTTGCCGGGTCCGCGAGTCAGCCGCGCTTGCAGCGACAAAGCGCCGGGAGCGTCGGCCATAAGACGCACGACGAGCGTACGGTCCGGATAGCTGGCGAATACTTCCCGCTGGAAACGAACGCCTCCGGATTCGTAATGGATCGTCGCGATGCCTTCCCTTAGGCTCAGCTCGCGCGAATAGTCTCCAAAGTCGGATGCCGTGCTCCGGAAGATCAGGTGCAAGTCTCCCAGGGGCTCGTAATGCCTCTGGGATTCCGGCACTCCCGCCATCGCGAGCATCGCCAGCTCCTCGGCTTCCCGGGGATTGCCTTGCCTCAGAAGCTCGCGAACTTCCTCCAGGCGCGCCCTCGCATCCGGATTGTTGCGGTCGCGCGGACCCCCGTACCATACGCTGTCCTCGTTGAGCGCGATTCGCGGTCATATGCGTCAGCCTTTCTTTGTCCGTATCCGTACGGGATGCGGCTTTTCTCTTATTCGCTCTAGCTAAATATAGTATAACTTCGATTGCGGCCGCCGTCGCCACAACAATCGCGAGGATCCGAGCCGCGTCCGCGTTCCCGCCGTTCCCGGAGTTTACCCGCGCCGCCGGCTCTCCGGAAGCCGCCGATGGAGACGACTTGCGAATTGATGAACGGCAAACCGCCCTTTCCGATCATGGCCTTTTGTAACATACTCCAGTCAACCGGGATGGATGTTTCCAACACATACCGCAGAGTGCTGCCCATTCGATTTTCTCGAGGGGGACAACTTGTAGATTTTAAGCGGAAAATCGGCTTTAAATTCGCTTCAGCGCCATTTTCGGCCTATATTAAGCGGATTTTCCGCTCTATTTCTGTTTTTTTCCCCCTTCCGGCATAATTAAGGCGGATTTTCCGCCCTATTCTGGGCATCTGCCTTCGACGAGCACCACGGAGCCTTAGCTGTCGAATCTGTCGAAAAAGGAAGCGCAGTAAGGCCTCGGAATTTTATACCTTCTGATCTATCAAGCAGAAACGCCTTCGGCGACCCCAGGAACGGTGAATGCGATTTGCCGGAGACGATTCGGATAAGGATGGGATTTGGATTTTTTCCTTTATAATCGTTAAACGGAGGGGCGGAAACGCCTTGCCGCGGTCCGCCCGTTCCGCGCACATTCATCTTATCCCTCTCCCCCGGACCGGACAATGAGACGATCCTAAACTATGGAGTGCATTTTTAGCCTCCTCGGAGGCCCGGCCGCGATCGGTATGCCGGGTTCGGCGGGTTCGCCGGTTCGCCGGGTTCGCCGGTTTGCCGGGTTCGCCGGGTTCGCCGGGTTCGCCGGG
>JAEZZE010000140.1 GCA_023418755.1 Bacillota bacterium
ATCGAAGTCGACGAGGCTTTCCTGGACGAAGCGGAGAAGGATTTCGCGGCTTATTACGGCGACGGACTTCAGTATCCGGGGCAAGTGTACGACAAGCTGATCAAGGAAGGCGCTCTGAAGTCGCCGACTAAGTTCTGGCTTGCCCAGTCTATGGTCAAGTACAGCTCGGATTCCGCTCAGCAAGCGTCGAGCAAAGCGGCGGAGTATTTTATGGCGAATGTCGCCAAGTACATCATGGCCAAGGATGACGCCGCGTTCGAGTCGGAAAAGACGAAGGCGATCGAGGACCTCAATAAGCTCGGCTTGGACAAAGCATACGAGGAACTGCACCAAAGCTTTGCGGAAGCGCAAAAGTTAGCTGAAGGCTTGAACGAATAAGTCATAACAAGGGACCGTGCCGATTGTCCGGAGCATTCGGGAAGCCGGCCGGTCCTTACGAAAGGGAGGGCTACGGATGAATCGCAAATATTCGAGAACGCTGGCTTTTGTATTAGCTGTCCTGTTGCTTGTTCCTCCATCCTTTGCGGGATTCTCCAATACGGCAAGCGCGAGCGGCATAAGCGGCGGCGGGTACGTGCAGGACCGGTTTTTCTTATCCACGTTCAGAGCGGCTCATTGGGGGGATGCGCTGGATTTAAACGACTATAAGGCGGTTATTCAGGCTACGAAGGAAGCGAACTTTAATCTCGTCGAGAATGCCATTCTGCCCAGGGGCAAAATGCTTCAGGCGCTCGCGGCCTGTGAAGAGGTCCAGATTCGCTGCTTGGCGCAAAATATTACGAACGACCTGGGCTTTTCCGGAATGGGAGAAAGCTATCCGACGTTCACCGAAGCGACCGTTCAATCGGCGGTATACGAGCTCAAGGATTTTGCGACGCTGGAAGGGTACTATATTTGGGATGAGGTTTTTAGGCCGCATTTCGGCGTTGCGCGGCAGTTGAAGGACTACTTTAAGCAGCGGGATCCCGACAGGCTGGTCTACTCGATCGCTCTGCCCAGCTACGGACCTTACAGATGGGACGATACGACGGGGAACGCTTACGACGATTATATCGACGAGTACATTGAGACGGTAGACCCCGACGTGCTGGGCTTCGACTATTACCCTTTCTGGAACATTCTCGGACCCAATGCGGAGCAAGCGTCTCTGATCGAAAACGATTTGTGGCGAGATATGGGGCTGTTCCGCCAGAAATCGATCGAAACGACGAAGCCGTTCTGGTTTTACTTTCAGGCGGTGGATATGGCTCCGGTTAACGAAACATGGGTGCTGGGGCATATGACTCCCGAAAAAATGGGCGTGCAGATGAAGGCGGCTTTGGCGTACGGGGCGAAGACGGTCAGCTATTTCCTGACGCTCGATATGCTCACGGACGTTCATGGCAACAAAATGCCGGTTTACAACGACATCCAAGCGTTGAATAAGGGAGTTATGAATCTCGGCAATAAGTTGTTCGATAAGCAATCGAAGAAGATTTATCACTTCGGAATTCCTTCGAACAAAAGGCAGATCTACTTCCTCGACGACGCAGCCGACGACGAACTGATCGAGAGCGCTCCCGATCATTCCATTGTAAGCGTATTCGCGGACGCTACCTCGACGGCTTACGTGCTGGTGGTCAACAAGGATTACACTCGGCCGCTCAGCGGGCAATTAAAGCTGAAAGTGCCCGGGGAAGTCAAGCTGTACGATAAGACGAACGACGCTTCGCAGCTTCTCTCCGGGCTGACGGATACGATCGATCTGCAAATCGGCAGCGGCGATGCGGAGCTGTACATGATTGTACCCGAGGAGGATACGCAAGCGCCGGCTTGGCCGTCGGAAGGCAAGCTGACGGCTGCGGACGTCGCTCGGACGAACGTCAAGCTGAGCTGGCCGGAGGCGGGGGATAACGTTGGCGTGAAGGGCTACCGAATTTACGTTGACGGGGCGGAGAAGGCGACTGCGGCCAAGGACGATCGGTCACGGCAAATCGGGGACTTGACTCCGGGCACGGCCTATACGTTCGCGGTTAAAGCTTATGATGCGGCAGGCAACGAAAGTGCGGAATTAAGCGTCTCGGCCACGACTCTGACATCTTCGAGCGGCGGCGGAGGCGGAGGTGGCGGCGGGTCTGCGACGCCGCCGGAACCGCAGCCGCAGCCTAAGCCGGAACCGGGACAGGGAGCGGAGCAGCCCGAACCGACGCAGCCGGAGCCGGGGAAGCAACCGGTCGCCTCGTTCGCGGATATTTCCTCTCACTGGGCGATTGGAGCGATTAAGAAGGCGGCGGAGCAGCAGATCGCAAGCGGTTATCCGGACGGCACCTTCAGGCCGGACCAACCGATTACGCGCGCGGAATTTATCGTCATGCTGGCGAAGGCGCTGGGGCTGGAAGGCGAGGGCGACGAGCTGACATTCAGCGATCGCGAACGAATCGGGCCATGGGCAAGCCGTGCTATTGCGCAAGCGGTACGGCAAGGCGTAATCCAAGGCTATGCCGATGGCAGCTTTCGCCCGGGTGCGGTCGTCACCCGCGCGGAAATGGCGACGATGATCGCCAGGGCGCTCAGTCTGCCGCTTGCGGAGAATACGTCCACCGGCTTTGCCGACGACGGATTCATTCCGGCATGGGCGAAAAGCTCCGTGGAGGCGATGAGACGGGAGGGAGTCGTCGGCGGACGAAGCGGCGAACGTTTTGCGCCGCATGCGTCGGCTTCCAGGGCGGAAGCGATCGTTATGCTGCTTCGCGCGGCGGCTTCTAAGTAAAACGGGCTTTCCGGTTTCGTTAGCATCTGGTCAGAGACCTTATGAAGCCGGAAAGCTTATTTATGGGGAGGGATTTCGATGAGAAGAAAGCAGCCTCTTACGAGACCCGGCTGGAGAATCGCGGGGAGTCTGCTGGTTGCCGCATCATTAATGAACGTATGGACGGAAGAGGCGGTCCATGCGTCCGCTACGGGTACGTTTACGATTGGAGCGTTCTGGAACCTTATCACGGGTTTCCCAATTCAGATTTCAGGAGCGTATAGCATCGGAAGGAGGTACATACCCCTTGCACCTTTATATCGATTATCTTTCAGAGTAACTTGGAGCGTTTATGGGGCAGCCCCGTATCTAGCAACGCCAGACGGAATACCCGAAAGCGGACAATTCGGCTTTCTTGGGGCCGCCGGTGTCTTCGGTGAGGGCTTCGCCGAATATGGACGTCCAGCTATGACCGGGTGCGGTTCTCGGGAGGACGACTTCCATCGGCTGCTCTGATACGTTCATTGCGACGACGAAGCGTTCCGAGCCGTCAGAGGAGAGTCGTTCGTACACGAGCAGTCCTCCATTGGCAACCAGAAACTTGAAGCTCGCGCTCCGCAGCGCTTCGTGATCCTTGCGAAGCCGGATCGCCGAGGCGAAAAACTCGAATAGCCCCTTGTTTTGCTCGTCCTCTTCCCAGACCATACATCCTCGGCAACCGGGATCGCCGCCTCCGGTCATCCCGACTTCATCGCCGTAGTAGAGGCATGCGGCGCCCGGATAAGTCAGCTGAAACAGCGTGGCCAGCTTCATCCGGCGCTCGTCCCCGCCGCATACCGTGAGCAGACGCGGGGTGTCGTGGCTTCCGAGCAGGTTAAACGCCGCTTCCACGGCTTGCCGCGGATAAGCCGCCAGTTGGCCGCCGATCTCGTTGGCGAATTGAACCGCGTCGATCTTGCAGCGGGCGAAAAAGTCCAGCGCGGCCTCCGTTACCGGATAGTTCATGACCGCGTCGAATTGATCTCCTTGGAGCCACGCGATCGAGTCGTGCCAGATTTCACCGAGAATGTAGGCATCGGGGTTCAGTTCCTTGACGACCGTTCGGAACTCCCTCCAGAACGAATGGTCCACCTCGTTGGCTACGTCCAACCGCCAGCCGTCGATGCCGACTTCCTCGATCCAATAGCGGGCCACGTCGAGCAAGTAGCGCCGAACCTCCGGGTTTTCCGTGTTCAGCTTGGGCATGATCGGCTCGAAGCCGAACGTATCGTAGGTCGGAATCCCGTTCTCAACCCGCAAAGGAAATTCCCGTACATGGAACCAATCGGCGAATGGGGACTCGGCCCCTTTTTCAAGTACGTCGACGAACGGAGGGAATTCCTTGCCCGAATGGTTGAACACGGCGTCGAGCATCACTCGGATTCCCCGGGCATGGCAAGCGCCGACGAGCTCCTTCAGCTTCTCGTTCGTGCCGAACCGGGGATCGACCTTCATATAGTCTTTCGTGTCATATTTGTGATTGGTCGTCGCTTCGAACAACGGGTTGAAATAAATCGCGTTGACGCCCAACGCGCTCAAGTGATCCAGATGGTCGATGACGCCCTGCAGGTCCCCGCCGAAAAAGTTCGTCGGAGTCGGCGTGCCGCCCCAAGGCAGCGTTCCTTCGGGATTCAGGGAAGGGTCGCCGTTCGCGAACCGTTCCGGGAAAATCTGGTAAAACACCGCGTCCTTCACCCAAGCGGGGGGAGCGAACACGTCGGCCGGATTCAGGAAAGGAAACTCGAAGAAGACGAGGTAGTTGTCCGGCTCGACGGGGGAAAAGCCCTTCTCCGACAGGTAAAGCTGCCCGTCCCCCGAGAGGAAGCGAAAGCCGTACTTCAATCGGCGCAGAGGAGGGACGACCTCGGCCTCCCAGTAATCGAACAGCCCGTCGGACGCGAGCGGCTTCATCGGAACGACGCCGCGGGTTTGCCCCCAGGCGTATTTGTCTCCGGCGATGACGAATGCCTCGTCAACCTCGCCTCTTTTCGTTCGGACCCTTAAGTGAACGGTTTTGTCGTCATAGGCGTAAGCCCAATTTTGTTTGGGGCGATGATAGATCGCTTCGCGCAGCATGGAACATCTCTCCTTAATAAGATTAGGAATGAAAAAAGGCACAGCCTCGTCGTGCACGGACGAGGTTGTACCTGACGGTAACAGCGCCTTTAAGTTACGGTTGCGATGCTTACGATATTCGGATAGCGGAATACGGCCGATGGGATGAGACTAGCATGTGCAATCGTTTGCCCGCGCGGCAACATCCATTCCCTATCTTGGCTTTTATGTTAGCTCAGAACGATGAATCTGTAAATAGGATGAAATCCGAACGATTTCGCAGGAATTAACAGATTTTGCCCGATTTAATGCGAATTATCGGCCTAAAATCGTGAATACAAGCTGAAAATGGAATTTGCTAACTATTTTGTCTATCGTTTATGATGAATTTGTGCAATCGTTTTCACGAACGATCGGAAGTAGGCTTCTTCGACATTCTGAAGGCACTGCTACCCTAGGGGTACATCCTCGCGAGTTTTGTCACTTGGCGAGGGTGTGCCCCTTTTTGACGATTGCGCGCCTAGCCAAGCTAGGCACAACTAGCCGGTGGAAGTCCGGTCGAGGTAAGAGCCAAGTCGCCTCGTAGCTGACGGGCAACTGGTGGAGAGATCCTAAGGTTGAAGCCCCGTGACAAA
>JAEZZE010000166.1 GCA_023418755.1 Bacillota bacterium
ACGCGCACCGACGGGGTCGGGCCTTGGCTCGGAATGACGAACCTCGTCATTCGCGGCAACAGCCTGAACCGCACGGGCGGGGACGCGATCATTGTATGTGAGGGCGACGCGCCGTTGGTCGAGCATAACGTGGCGGCTCACAGCTATTACGATTCGGTCGGCTACCACGCGGCAATCTGGGCGATCAATTCCGACGACGCGCTGTTCCAGTACAACGAAGCGTACAAGACACACAACACGCTGGACGGGATGGCCTTCGACATCGACGAGCTGTGCAACAACTGCGTGATGCAGTACAACTACAGTCACGATAATGAAGGCGGGTTTATGCTGCTGGTCGGACAGCGGGGAGAGGGGACCGGATACGACCGCGGCGGGATCGTGCGCTATAACGTCAGCGAGAATGACGGGACGGCGCTCATTCAAGCGGTCGGACGGCTGGACGATTACCAGGTGTACAACAACACGTTCTATACCGGGCCGGAATCGAACGCAAGGTTTCTGATGGCTCCGGACGGGAACAACCTGCCGGAGGGCACGCTGAGCTTCCGGAACAACATCATCTACAATCTGGGTTCGAATCTGACGTATTATTGCGGAAACGCGGCGTGTACGTTCGATTCCAATACGTTCTACGGTAATCATGATGCGAGCGAACCGGCGGACGCGAACAAGCTGACGACCGATCCGGGTCTGGTCGCTCCGGGCTTCGGGAGCATTGGGCGCACGACGACGGACGGCTACAAGCTGGCGGCGGGATCGCCGTCGCTGGGCAGCGGCACGCTCATAGCGGGCAGCGGAGGCCAAGACTATTGGGGCAACGCCTTATCGGCATCCGCGGCTCCGAATCGCGGCGCTTATAACGGCGCGGGCCAGCAAGTTACGTTTATCCCGAAAGCAACGATCGCCGTCGACGGAACGCTTGCCGACTGGGCCGGCTTGCCGGATATCGATCTGAACGCGCAGGGGCAGGCGGAAATGCCGGATTACGGCGGAACCGGGGATTTGAGCGGCAACATCGGTTTCGCATGGGATGACGATTATTTATACCTGTCCGCCAGCGTTCGCGACGACGTTCATCATCAACCGGAGACGGGCGACGGCATCTGGCTCGGCGACAGCGTGCAGTTCGCGATCTCGCCGGGCGCTCCCGGCTCGAGCTCCTCGTGGTATGAATTCGGCATGGCGCTTACGTCCGCGGGGCCGCAATTGTACCGGTGGTCGGGCATCGGCAAAACAGGCGGCTTCGTCACAAGCGGGCAGCTGGCGATCGTCCGGAACGAGCCGGCGGGCGACACCCGTTACGAGCTGGCGCTTCCCTGGGCCGAGCTCTCTCCGATCACAGCCGCGGACGGTGCGTTCAGCCTGTCGCTGCTCGTGAACGACAACGACGGCTCAGGCCGAAAAGGCTGGATCGAGTGGGGCGGCGGCATCGGAGGCAGCAAGGATTCCGCTCTGTTTCATCCGGCGGCGTTGTCCGGAGCTTCCGCCTCCCGGAGCCCGGAGGAGAACGCTGCCGAGCTTGCCGGGGTTTTGGGCGCCGGGACGCTCCTGAGCGAAGGGAAGTCCGCGATCGTCTCCTCGGTCGGCAACGGGAACGGCGGCTCGCTGGCGTTCGACGGCTCGATCTCCACCAAGTGGGAGAGTCAGAACGCCGATCCGCAATGGCTGATCGCGGATCTCGGCAAGCCGCACCTCATCAATCGCGTAAAGCTCGTATGGGACGACAACGCGTACGCGACGAGCTATAAAATCCGGATTTCGGACGATCTCATTCATTGGACGGAGGCATATTCGACGACGAACGGCACCGGCGGCACGCTCGACGTAAACTTCGCCGACACGGAGGGCCGCTTCGTCCAGATGTACGGCACGAAGCGAGGCGGAGCAACGGCTTACGCCGTCTACGAGTTCGAAGTGTACGGCGAGGAAATTCCGTACACGCCGCCCGCCGTCGCTCCGCTGCTGCCGCATTTGCCGATCCCGACCGACTCGCAGCTCGTTTATCAGAAGATGGAGACGATCGCGTTCGCCCATTTCGGAATGAATACGTTCACCGAGCGGGAATGGGGCACCGGAGACGAGGACCCGACGACGTTCAACCCGACGGATTTCGATGCAAGACAGTGGGTCAGCGCCTTGAAAGACGCCGGCTTTAAGCTGCTCATCCTGACCGCCAAGCATCATGACGGATTCGCCTTATGGCCGAGCGCTTACACGACGCACGACGTGGCCTCCAGCCCCTGGAAGAACGGGCAGGGCGACGTGGTCAAGGAAGTGTCCGACGCCTGCCGGGAATTCGGAATCAAATTCGGCCTTTATTTGTCGCCATGGGATATGCACGAACCGACTTACGGCACGGGGGAACCGTACAACGATTTCTTCGTGAACCAGTTGACCGAGCTGTTGACCAACTACGGGGAAATCAGCGAGATGTGGTTCGACGGCGCGAAGGGCGAGAACACTGCCCAGGAGTACGATACGGAACGCTGGTATTCCGTCATCCGTCAGTTGCAGCCCAATGCGATCATCTGGGGAATGCCGGGGGATGCGCGGTATATCGGCAACGAAGACGGCATCGCCAGCGCTACGAACTGGTCCAAGGTTATCCCTCAGCAGCCGGGCAATCCGTACTGGTCGCCCAACCAATACGGGGAGGGATTCCCGAACGGAACGGTCTGGCAGTCCGGCGAGGCCGACGTGCCGCTGCGGCCGGGCTGGTTCTACCACGATTGGGAGGACAGCCACATCAAGAGTCTGTCGTCCTTGATCGATATTTACCAGCAGTCGGTCGGACGGGGAGCCAATCTGCTGCTTAACGTGTCGCCCGACAAGCGCGGCAAGCTGCCCGAAGCGGATATCGCCCGCCTCATGGAGCTGAGAGAATGGATCGATGACGCTTACGGCGCGAATGCGGCGGCCGGCGCGTCCGCTTCGGCCAGCAACACGCGAGGAGGCTCCGCCGTATACTCGCCCGCGAACGTCGTCGATACGGATTACGACAGTTATTGGGCGACGGACGATAACGTCGCGACGGGTTACGTCGAACTCGATTTCGGAGCGGAGAAAACGTTCGACGCCGTCGTTCTGCAGGAGTATATCCCGCTCGGTCAGCGCATTGCCGGCTTTCAGGTGCAAGTATGGAAGAACAATGCTTGGGAGACGGCGGCAACCGGCACGACCGTCGGCTACAAGCGGATCGTGACGTTCCCGTCCTTTGCTTCTTCCAAGCTGCGGATTCAAATCACGTCCTCCCAGGCGGCGCCGGCGCTTAATTTCGTCGGGGCTTACGATATCGGGGCCGCCGGGGGAGGAGGCTCAAGCGTCGATCAGGACCGGGAGCAATATTTTTCCTTCGACGAAGGGCAGGGCGGCAGCGTGACGGAGAGCGTCAGCGGACAATCGTTCGCCATTCAGGGCGGCTATTCCTGGGTTCCCGGGAAAGTCGGTCAAGCGCTTGCGTTTAACGGCTGGGATACGTCGATCGTTACGGATTCCATCGTCAAGCAGAATTTTACCTTCGCGGCGTGGATCAAGCCTTCGTCCGACGGCACGAACCGGCTCATTATCGGCCAAGGCGAATCGGGCAGCGGAATCCATATGTTCAATTGGTGGATCGTCGACGGCCGGATGGAATTTCTCATGTCCGACGAGCTCGGCCAAGGGCATAATCTGTGGCCGTTCGCGACGGCGAACCAGTCGATTCCGCTAAACGAGTGGACGCACGTGGCGGTGTCCAAATCGGGCAGCGAGTTCAAGCTGTATATTAACGGCCAGCTTGCAGTCAGCAAAACGGCCTCGTCCGCGATCCCGCAGCCGAACAACCCGAATCCGTTCCGCATCGGGGGACAGAATGCGAACGGCGGCGCGGGAGAGGTGTTCGACGGGGCGATCGACGAGCTGCGGATGTATCCGAGAACGCTCACCGATCAGGAGATTTACGCGCTGAGCCAGACGGGCGGCCAGCCCGGACAACCGATCAACGTCGCGTTGATCGGCGACAGCATCACGACGGGCAGCTATCCGTCGCAGCTGCAGCAGCTGCTCGGACCGGATTATTACGTGAATCCTTACGGGGCGGGCGGTACGACGATGTTGAAGAACGGGGATCACCCGTATTGGGATTCCTGGGAGTTCGTCAACAGCTCGAACTGGGACCCCGACATCGTCGTCATCATGCTCGGCACGAACGATTCTGCGGCGCAGAACTGGCAGTACAGCGCCGACTACGTCTCCGATTATCTGGATATGATCGATCATTACCGCGGCCTGCCTTCGAGTCCTGTCGTGTACGTGGCGACTTCGCCGCACGATTATTGGCCGGGCAACGTCGTCACAAGCGAAGTCGTGCCGCTGCAGATCCAGGCGGCGGCTTCCGCCGGCGCGACCGTCATTCACGTCAATCCGCAGACACAGGGCATGGCGCACAATTTTCCCGATAACGTGCACCCGAACGACGCAGGCTCGACTGCGATCGCAACGACGATCTATAACGCGCTGAAGCCGTCAAACCTGCCAACGCTGACCCAGGCCTTCTCGCGGATCGAAGCGGAGAGCTTCAGCGCCAAGAGCGGTTCGGTGCAGGCCGAGCCGAGCAGCGAAGGCACGGACAATCTCGGGTTTATCGGGACGGGAGATTATGTCATGTACGAGAACGTGAACTTCGGACTCGGCGCCTCCGTCATCGACGCACGAATCGCCGGAGATTCCACGGTCGGCAAAATCGAGGTGCGGCTAGACAGTCCGACCGGGACGCTGCTCGGAACGGTCGACGGGGTAAACACCGGCTCCTATCAGACATACACGACGGTTCAGACCTCGCTAGGCGCCGTTACCGGCGTTCATAACGTCTATCTCGTATTTACGGCCGGACTGAACTTGAACTGGTTCCAGTTCCGGCAGTAAGCCGGAGTTCGGCGGCCGAGACCCGGCAGGACTATCGAATCTTGCCGGGTTTGTCTCCGTCCGGCGCTGCGCCGGTTACCATTCGGAAGGAGGAGAAGACAGGATGAAAATCAAGCTCAAGCCCGCATCGGCGTTCATCGTATGCGGCTGGCTGCTGCTGCTGGCGATCTGCATGACGGCGGAATCTCCCGAAACGCAGGCCGGCGGAGGAACGTCGAGAACCTATTACGTAGATTCGGCTGCCGGAAACGACACCAACGCGGGGACGCGCGCGAACGCCCCCTGGCGCACGCTGGACAAGGTGAACGCTACGACGTTCCAGCCCGGCGACCGGATTTTGCTAAAGGCGGGGTCATCGTGGACCGGCCAGCTCTGGCCCAAGGGCTCCGGCACGGCGGCCAAGCCAATCGTCGTCGACCGGTACGGCGAAGGGGCGAAGCCGGCCATTCACGGCGCGGGTCTGTACCAAGAGACGGTGAAGCTGTTCAATCAGCAGTATTGGGAAATCAACAATCTGGAGCTTACGAACGTCGCCGAGGTGCGCCAGACGCGCCGGGCGGTATGGATCGAGGCGCAGGACATCGGCATCGCTCGGCACATCC
>JAEZZE010000167.1 GCA_023418755.1 Bacillota bacterium
CCGTACTGGAGCCGCAAATCCTCTCCAACGGAGGCCTGCTGGTGAACGACGACAAGTCGCTGGCCCTTGACTCTCCCGAAGCCAAGCAAGTGCTGGAATTCTATCGCGATCTCGTTACGAAGCACCATGTCACGCCGACCGTCACCCAGAGCCAATCCCTGGCCAAGGAACCGTTCCTGACGCTCACGACCGGCAAAGTCGCCATGAGCTTCGCGGGTTCCTGGTCGGCCAGCGAATTCAAGAACGCGAACATTGAATTCGACACGGTGCTGCCTCCCAAATTCAAAGAGACCAAAACCGTCGTTCAAGTGGCGGGCAACGCCATGAGCCCGTATTCGAAGAACGAGCAAGCGGCGTGGGCGCTGCTCAGCTGGCTGGCCGGTCCAGAAGGCCAGAACGCGCTGGCCCGGCAAGGCCAGTCGATTCCGGCCAACAAGGCCGCGGCCGAGACGTACCTGGCCATCGACGAAGGCTACAATAAACAAACCTTCATCGATTCGCAGAAATACGCGATTCCGGTGCCGTTCTTCGACGGAAAAGATAAGCTGCTGTGGGAAATTTTGCCACAGAAGCTGGCGCAGCCGTTGTCTGGCAAAGGCGAGCTCGACAAGGCCATATCCGAAATCGGTTCGCTTTACGGCAAGTAATTCCATGACAACAAGGTCGTTTGCGGCTTGATTGCGCGCATGCGGACAAGAAGACAACGGGAGATCGATATTCTTTGACGCCGTCAAAGTCGGTTGGCTCCCGTTGTCTTTTTTGCACCCTTTGTCGCCTGTAGGCAGCGGGAAAAAGGAGGAAAACGAGCATGAGAGGAGTATTGGCCGGACTAAGAACTTTAACAGGGATTGGATTGATAGGTGCCCTAATCTTGGGGATGTTCGCGCCCGGATTTACCGGCACCGCCTATGCGGATGCGCAGACGCGATTTACCGGCGAGCCGTCCGAATGGGCGGCGGTTCCGCACAATTCGGCTTCCAGCACGGGCGCGCTTCAAGTTCTGAAGGCCGTTCAGCGCAACGGGAAGCTTTATCTGATGGTCAAGGGCACGCAGATCGGCGTAGACGGAACCTTCTACATCGATGCGGACAACGACCGGGCGACCGGCGACAACGTTCCGTTCTGGAGCGATTCCTCCGGAATCGATTACCGAATCGTCGGCGGGCAGCTGTTCCACTATTCGGGGAGTCAATGGACGAGCGCCGGCACGGCGGACTACGGCAACTCCGGAACGATCGCGGAAGCGGCGGTGGATCTGGCGGATCTCGGACTGGACGGTTCCACCCCGGTTAGGGTGTCTTACCTGCAGGCCGCGGGCAATTCGTTCCTGCCGGACCCGGGCCGAACGATGCTGAACGCGGATGCGGAAGCCGACGCTTACGGGCCCGATCCGGACATCGCGATAGATGCCGATTCGACGGACTGGTCGGGAATGGATCCGTTGGCGCAGTCGGCCGACGGGCTTACCCGGCTGTACGCGGCGATGAACAACGAGACGCTGTCGATTCTGGTGACCGGCAAGATGGGGGATTGGAACGACATCTTTATCGATATCGACAACGATAAGGAGTCCGGATTTAACGCGAACTGGTTATGGGCGAATTCCGGATTCGATTATTTGTTGGAAAACGGGGCCTTCTACGAGAACGTGGGCGGCGGCTTCTCGTGGAACCCGTTGGACTCCGAAGGAATCCAATATGCGGAGATCGGACCGAACGAGGATAAAGTCATCGAAATGTCGGTCCCGCTGTCGCGACTGGGCTTGACCTCCCCGACTGCCCTTCGCCTGGGTTTCGGCGCGGGGGACCGGTATGCGCCGGCCCCTTCGTCCGAGGCGGCCAAGGTGCAGCCGTCTCTCCCCAGGGTGACGGTCGACGGCAATGACGCCGACTGGGCGGGCATCGCGCCCGTGGCGGCGGGCACGGGCGACTTGCAAGACTTGTCCGCCTTCGTCAAGGGGACCAAGCTGTACGTGCTCGCGCGCGGTACCGATTTGTCGGGCGAGAAAAACCTATTCGTTAACAGCGACAACGATCCGGCTACCGGGCATCTAGGATGGCAGTACGGACGCACCGGAGCGGATTACTTGGTGCAGAACGGATCGGTATTCGAGAGTACCGGGCCGGGGTGGAGCTGGAACGAGATCGGTTCCGCCGAGACCGTCGTATCTTCCGTATACGCGCCTGCCGGTCGCAGCATTCTGGAAATGGCGGTCGATATGAACGGTTGGACGAACGTATCCTCCACGATCCGGGTCGCGCTGGGCGTCGGGGAAGCTTATGCTCCGCCGGTTCAGGCCGCGGAATATCCGGCGGCATTGTCGGCGAACGGCGCCGATATCGTCGTCGACGGCCGGGATGCGGACTGGTCAGTCGTAGACAATCGAGCGGTGTCGAGCGGCGGCATCCTAACGCTTCGATCGGTCAGGGACGAAGAGAAGCTGTTCCTGCTCGCGGAGGGGGCGAACCTGAACGCGCAGAACGAGTTCTTCATCGACAGCGACGGCGACTCCGCGACCGGCTGGAACGATCCGAGATGGGCGCAAAGCGGGATCGATTATAAAATTACGCGGAACTCCTTGTACCGTTTTGACGGGGGGAACGCATGGACCCGGGTCGGCTCCGTTTACAATCAGCCGAATAACGACTCCGATCTCGTCTATTTGTATCTCAGCGAGATTGAAGCGACGTCTTCCGGTCCCATGAAGGTGGCATACGTCTCCAAGAACGCGATGGCGCTGCCGGCCGACGGCGCGGCCATGCTGACGGTCGACGCGATCGTTCGTCAGGTTCGGGAACCCGGCGTTTACTATCCGAAGGAAAGCTTCGAAGTGCTGAACAATCCGTACATGGGCTGGGCGGCCTGGTCCAGGGAAGTGCCCAGGAAGCCGCTCGGCGAGCCTTACGCGCAGCCGCACCATCTGGTTTATGCAGGCATCACATGGAGAGAACTGGAGCCCGTGAAAGGCGAATTCGACTGGGCCGGAGTCGAAAGCAAATACCAGTTCGACTATTGGGCGAGCCTCGGCAAGAAAATCAATCTTCGAATCGTGCTGGATTTGCCGACAAGCGATCCGCTGCACAAAGACATTCCCGAATGGCTATACGACGAACTGGTCGATGAGGGAACCGAGAGCGGAGCGGGGAAATGGTACGAGACGACGGAGATCGGATCCGGGTTTGCGCCCAACTACAACAGTCAAACGCTCATTGCGGAGCACGAACGCATGATACGGGCTTTGGCGGAGCGATACGACGAAGATTCCCGGATCGCCTTCATTCAGATCGGCTCGCTCGGACATTGGGGCGAGTTCCACAACTATCCCGAAGACGTGTCAGGCAAATTCCCGAATGTGCGCGTTTCGGACCAGTACGTGCAGCATTACGTGGATAACTTTCAACAAAAGCTGATCGGAATGCGCAAGCCGTTCCCGATTGCCGCCGATCATCGGTTGGGCTTGTTTAACGACGTGCTCGGCGACAAAGGCTCGACCCAGTCCTGGCTGGCGTGGATCCGGGACGGTTGGTCCGATATCGGGTTGTATCTCGATCCGGACCAGAACGCCGCTCAAGTACAAGCGGCTTCCAAAATGCCGGATTTCTGGAAGTCTAATTTTTCCGGCGGGGAATTTACGAGCGGCAATCCGCTGCTGTCCCTCAACGATAATACGTTCATGGAATCGCTGGCTCAAGCGCGCGCATCCCATACGTCCTGGCTCGGTCCTTCATCGCCGGCGGATTATCGGGTAGGCGCGGACGGCGTGACCCAAGACGTGCAGGAAAATATGGATACGCTGCTGAAGACGATGGGCTACAGATTCGTGCTGGAATCGGCGAAGCATGTCGCGTCCGCGACGAAAGGGACCGACATAACCGTGACGACGCGGTGGAACAACAAAGGCGTGGCGCCGTTCTACATGAATTGGCCGGTTGCCGTCGCGCTGGCGGATGCCGGCGGGCAGCTGGTGCCGTCCACGATCACCGTTTCGACGGCTACGGATATTCGCGAGTGGCTGCCGGGCGGCAACGACGCCGTGCTTCCGCTTCGAATTCCGGCAACCGTGACGCCGGGGATCTACACGCTACTGGTCGCGATATTGGACCCGGACACCGACGAGCCGGGCATCCAATTGGCGATTGACGGCCGGAGAGAGGACGGGTGGCATGCTTTGGACCTTCTCCGGGTCGCGGCGGCTTCGTCCGGTCCGTCGTCGCCGTCAGCGGGTCCGAGCCATGGAGCTCCGGTTGCGACAGCGGATGATCCTATCCAAACCGTAGAAAAACTGCCAGCGGGAAGCGCCGGGCAATTCGAAGTCGAGCTGGAATCCGATAGGCATGAAGTGCGGATACCGGCGGACCAGGTATTCGCAAGCGGATATCCGCTCGTTTTGTCGCATGAGCGTTTCAGCTTGAGCGTGCCGGTAAAAGCGCTGGAGCAATTGGCGGCTTTATCTCGGCGGAATGGGCTTGACGACGCCGTATTCTATATGAAATGGCAGGCGGTCGATCCGGCTAAGCTGGCCTCAATCCTCCGCGATTCGAAGCTTCCGCCTAACAGCCGCTACGAATCGACCGGAGAATCCATCGCATTTGAAATCGGCTTGAAGGGAAAGGACGGCGCAACGGTCCCCCTGACTTCGTTCGACGAACCGTTGACGTTGCGCTTAAAACTTACTGCCGGTGCGGATAAGAAGCTGGCGGGCATCTATTATCTCCCGGATGTCGGAGATCCGATCTATATAGGCGGCGCGGCGGAACGAGACGAGATGACGGCGCGCGTATCCCGCGGCGGCGGTTATGCCGCGCTGTCGTTCAACCGACGGTTCGAGGACGTGGAGAGCCGTCATTGGGCGAGCCGGGATATTCAGGTACTGGCGGCCAAGCATGCGGCCGAAGGCGCGAAGAACAATCGTTTCGAGCCGGAACGCCGCGCCACGAGAGCGGAGTTTGCCTCGATGCTGGCAAGCGTGATGGGAATCGAGGGGAAGAGCGGCGAGTTGGCGTTCGAAGACGTTCCGTCCGACTCCGATTTCGCGTCGGCGATTCAAGCGGTGGAAGAGTTTGGGATTATCGCGGGGAAAGACAACGAGCGGTTTGGTCCTTACGAGGTCATCACCAGGCAGGAGGCGGCCGTCATGCTGTTCCGAGCCTATCGCATCGCCCAACCGGGCGCGCTGACGACCGATTCGGGCGATTCGCTGATGAAGTTCGAGGATCGTTCGAAAGCGGCCGGGTGGGCGGTCGACTCGTTGCGATTTCTGGCGAGCCGCGGCATGCTGCAAGGCACGTCGCCGAAGGTCCTGGATCCCCGCGGGGCGCTGACCCGGGCACAGGCCGCCGCGCTCCTGTCCCGGTGGCTGGATTTGCCTCGCGGGTTCTAATATCTAATTTCGATATAGATTTGCTTTTGCGAACCGCGTCTAGCGATCGCATGGCTCAATAAAAGGGATGCGACCGGGACTTGTACCGGGGCCGCATCCCTTTTATTTATGCCTAAGACATCCGGACCGCTAATCTTAAGACAAGCGGTTATTGCAACGTGAAGCTGAACGGGGCTCCTCCTCCGGCGGGGAGAAGGTTCGCGGCGGAATCGTTGCAAATATAGCCGATCCTGATCGTCTTTCCGCTCGTCAATCCGAGCGAGGAGAGCGGGATAGACAATTCGATGACGGAATTGTTCTTGACGAACTGCGATGCGCTCAAATTGGAAGCCAACGCCCACTGCCAGCCGTTGTTCGCGCCCGAGTATGCATACAAGCCTTGGTTTTCCAACAAGGTGTCGATTCCGCTAGGCGCCCAACCGGCCGGATTGTAACCGGTCGACAAATTGTCGTCGGTGTTCAAATAGAATTGGCTTTTGACATCCAGTCCGCTGCCTTGGACGAGCAGATACAAATGGTTCCCGTCGTTGCGGGCCTTCAGGGCGGCGACGCTGCCCGAGGGGCTTGCGTTCAGCGCGGGCACGGACGTCCAGTCGCCTGCATGGCCGTCGACGGTAATGGTTGCTGCGGTTTGCGGCGTAGAATGGACAGCGGCGGTTTTGGCGGATTCGTTACCGCTCGCGTCGACGGCGGATATCTGGAATGCGTACGCGGTGCCGTTGGTCAGCCCGGCGGCCGTATAAGTCGTCGCCGCGATCGGAGCTGCGTTAAGCTTGATCGTCCCTCGGTAGACGTTATAGCCTTGCAGGTCGCTCTCCGTATTCGCGTTCCAATTCAGGACGACCTCGCTATCTCCCGAAGAAGCGGTCAACCCGCTCGGTACTGCGGGCGGCGTCGTATCGGGCGGATTGCCGCCTCCGCCGCCCAGCGTGTAGCTTGGCAACGAAGCCGTCGCAGCCGGCAGCCGGTTGGTCGTCGAGTCGTTGCTGATATAGCCGACGCGTATCGTGTTTCCGTTGGACAGGCTCATGCTGGATAAGGGGACGGACAATTCGACAACGCTGTCGTTTCGCTGAAATTCCGAAGCGGACAACGTGCGCACGGGCGTCCAGGACCAACCGGGAGCCGTATTCCGGTACAGGGTGTTGTTCTCGATCATGTATTCGGCGCCGCTTGCCGTCCATCCGGACGCGTTGTAACCCGTTAAGCTGTTGTTGTCCGTGTCCAGGAAAAATTGGCCTTTCACGTTCAAGCCTGTGCCCTGCGCCAGTAAAAATAAGCTGCTTGCGTTATGGCTGGCCTTCAGCGTCTGGACATTCGAAGAGCCGGAGGCCAGCACGGGAACGCCTCCCCAATCCCCGGCCGATCCGTCGATCGCGATGGCGGCGGCGGCTGTCGGCACGGCGGATACCGCGCCGCTTCTCGCCGATTCCAGGCTGCTTGCGTTGACGGCCGATACCTGGAAGCTGTAAGAGGTGCCGTTGGTCAATCCGGCGTTCGTGTATGTCGTAGCCGTAATCAAGGAAGTATTGATCCTCGCGCCGCCGCGGTACACGTTATAGCCTGCAATGTTGGATTCCGGATTGGGATTCCAGTTCAGCGTCACTTGCCCGTTGCCGGCTGAAGCGGTTAATCCGGTCGGAACGCTTGGCGCGGTCGGGGCCTGAGGGGTCGCCGATACCGCGTTGCTCTTCGCCGACTCCGCGCCGCCCGTGTTGACGGCCGATACTTGAAAGCTGTAAGTGGTTCCGTTCGTCAGTCCGGTATTCGCGTACGTCGTCGCCGTAATCAAGGAGGGATTGATCTTCACGCCGTTACGGTACACGTTATAGCCTGCATGGTTCGATTCGGAATTGGGGCTCCAGCTCAGCGTCACTTGCCCGTTGCCGGCTGAAGCGGTTAATCCGGCGGGAGCGCTCGGAACGGCCGGTGCGCCGGGAACCGTAAACTTGACGGAAGCGCCTCCGAAATTCGCGACCCGAAACCATGTCCAAATGTCCTGCCCTGCCAGCGAAGCGGGGAAAATATAATCCGCATCGAACGCGAGCTCCGCCGAATTGCCGGATGACTTGAACGCGACCGGCCATCCGTTGTTGCTGACCGTGGTGGTCGGGAATTTGAAGACGTCTCCCTGGCCTGCGACGTGAGGAGCGAGATAGACCTTGTTCGCGTTCTCGAAATAGATGCGGGAGTCGGGAGTGATCGGCCAGGCGACTCCTTGCCAGCCCGTCGGTCCTTTCTTGTCGGAATCGAAATAGATCATCTCGCTTTGGAGGTTCAACGTTGTCTTGGCGTCGATCTTCATGAAGAACTTATCTCCGACGAATTTGGCGTACACTTGGGTGATGCCTTTGCCGTTATTGCCGGAGGGATCGCTGTAGATCGGCGTTTCGCCCGCCCATTCGGCGAAATTGCCGTCGATGTTGAAGCCGCCGTACAAGTCGGTCGGATGGATGCCGGCCAGAGAGGCGGACGGGTAGCCCCGGCCGTCCAGCCAGTTTTTCGCGTCTCCGTACATGTTCGAAAAGTGTGTCGCCCCGCTCACGCTATACCCCATATATCCGCTGTTCACGACCACTTGATTCATCCATTTGTCCGTGGAGGAAGCCGGAACGGTAAAGTCGCAGATGATGATATTGAATCCGTCCGGTTGATTCGCTTGCGCGTTCATATAGTCCTTCCAGAAGCCTCCGAAGTTATCGCGGTTTCGATAAGCCGGCGAAGAAGGATTCGTGTTCCAGCTGTCCGCGAAGGCGGGATTCTCGTCATAGAACTTGGAACCCGAGGTAATATAGGGGTTGTAGTACCAGGATTCCGTTAAGAAAATATTGATCGCGTGCCGATAGCGGGCGGCGAACTGCGAGGTGCCCTCGTCGGGATTGAAGTACCAATAAGCACGGTTTGCCGCGACGATCTTGGAGGGGTCCACCGCTTTGACGGCTTCCACCAGCTCCGCCATTCCCTTGGCCGTAAACCCGAAATTGCCCCTGGGTCCCCAGGAAGTCGTCGGTCCCGCGCCTCCTACGGGATCGGGCGTATCTACCGTATCCAGAAACACGCCGTCATAACCGGCATCGTGCACCAGCTTGTCGGTCATGAAAGCGATCAGCTTTTTCCAGGTTGGGTCCCCGCCGTTAATATAGCCGCCGCCATACGTCTTGTTCGTGTCCGCGACGCCGTCCCCGGATTTCCAATACCCGCCGTACAAGTACCTGGAGTCCGTTACCCAGGTTCCTTGCTGATCCAAATACCAGGGCATTAAACCTTGGTTTCCCCAGCTCAACAGGTTCCCCGTCTGAGAATAATCCTCCGAAATAGAAATACCGGAGTATCCGTTATAGCCGGAATTGTACGTGCCGTCCGGAATCGCGCCCCCTTCTACGTTGATATAATTTCCGCTTGCGTTATAGTTCCAAGGGTTCGGGCCGTGCAACGGGCCGCTGGGGCCATTGTAATCCGAGGGAAGAAGCCCGACGTCTTTCCCGTTCTGAATGGTCATGTTGCCCGTAAATCCGGTGAACACGCTTGGAGTAGCCAGTTCTCCAATAGATATATACGCCAGCACGATGACATCGTCGGCCGTTCCCAATACGCCGTCCGTTCCGCGTTTGATTTCATTGACTTGATTGGGAGTGAACGTTTCGAAGTAGAATTGGCTTTTGGCGACGTTAATAATTCTGATGGTCGGTTCTAGAATGACAAGATCGTAAGATTTGAGGGTATCCAGCTGCGACTGGTTGGCGGTATTCGTACCGTACCAGATCATCGCCCTGCTATATTCGTCGAGACCTGGTACTTTTCCATATAGCGGGTCTTTGCCGATCGCGGCAAAGGCAGGCCGGGGACTCAAGGCAAGCAAGGATGAAAGCAACGCAAGCATACTGCAAAACAATAAGTAACTTGGCTTTCGGACGAACCGCTGCGATAGCGTTCGCAAAGAGACCACTCTCCTTTTGAATGAAGGGATAGGGAAGACGAGTCGTGTCGTGTCGGTATGAGATGGAATAATAGAGTAGAGTTTTAGGCGAGATAGTTGATCGTGCGGATAGGGGCGGGTGGGAAGATGGGAAGTTTATACGAAGCGGATAAGGG
>JAEZZE010000192.1 GCA_023418755.1 Bacillota bacterium
GCTCAGGCTGGTCGATTATTATCCGGATTTCGGCCTGGACGAGCAGACGCGGCCGATGACGAAATCTCGGGATCCGAACAATCCGGCGTTCGTGTTCCGCATTGCGGGCCCGGGCGTTCAGGAGAAAGGGGAAGTGTATATCTACTTCCCGATGCCCAGCGAGAAGAGCAAGTATTACGAGAGCATTCTGAACGAGAGCTTCAAGCAGCGAGGCGACAGCTCGGGACGCTTCTCCATTCAAGTGGAAAACCCGATCGTAGACGGGCAGATGAACAACATCGAATATTCCGCCTTTACGACGTACCTGAATATTCGGGTGGATAAAGCGATGCCGTACGTATGGGTCGGCGCTGCCATCTCCATGATCGGATTGATCATGGGCTTTTACTGGCAGCACAGGCGGATTTGGCTCCGGATCGACGACGGCACGCTGTCGCTCGGAGGCCATACCAATAAGAACACATACGGCCTTAGGGCCGACGTTGCCGGGGCGCTGGGCAAAACCGGAATCGCGGCGGACCCCAAAGCGCTCGATAACAGGAGGAATGAACGTTGAAATGGTGGTTGGATTTCAGCAGTGACGCATTTATCGCAGCTTTTTTTCTGTATTGCGCGTCCTTTATCAGCTACGCGATCGCGGTCGGCGGCAAGAAGTGGAGCAACCGCAAATCGGCGGATCATGCGGCTCGCTGGGGCAAAATCGCCTTCGGTCTCGCGGTCGTCGGCTGGCTCGCCCATCTGACGTTTTTCTTTACCCGCTGGTATGGCGGAGGGCATATTCCGACTAGCAACATGTACGAATTCATGACGTTTCTCGGCATGGCGATCATGTTCGCGTTTATCGTCATTTACGCGATCTATCGCAATAGGATGCTCGGCGCGTTCACGCTGCCTCTTGTTATTATCATCATTGCATACGCGTCGGTATTTCCTTCCGAAGTCCAGCCTCTTATTCCGCCGCTTCAGAGCATTTGGCTAAAAATTCACGTCACGATGGCCGCGGCCGGCGAAGCGTTCTTCGCGATCGGCTTCGCGGCGGCCCTCGTGCAGTTGATCCGCGTCGTCGATTTCTCCCGCACGGACAAGGCGGGCCGCCGGGCGCAATTCTGGACGGAATTTTCCCTGTACGTCATTATCGTGCTGGTAGGCTTTATCGTTGCGGTATTCGCCTTCCGCGGAGCAGGGTACGAAGCGACCTTCAAACAAGAGACGGTCGCCATCGACGACGCCGGCAATGCACTTACCAGCGTGGGAGAAGTGAACTACAGTCTGCCCCCGATCGTTGCGCCGTACAACAGCGAGACCGTATCGTTCCAATCGTTCATCGGAATCGAGAAGCCCCTGTTCGAGGCTCCGTCCTGGATGAACGGAGTAAACGCCGGCCGCAAGCTCAACACGGTCATCTGGTCCGTTATCGCCGGCTCTCTGCTCTACGGGCTTCTGCGGCTGATCGTCCGCAAGAAGCTGACGGCGGCCATTAATCCTCATTTGTCGGACATCGATCCGGACGATCTGGAAGAGATCAGCTATCGCGCGATCGCGATCGGCTTCCCGGTATTCACGCTTGGGGCGCTCATCTTCGCGATGATCTGGGCGGAGATCGCCTGGTCCCGGTTCTGGGGATGGGATCCGAAGGAAGTATGGGCGCTCATTACCTGGTTGTTCTACAGCGCTTATCTTCACCTGCGTCTGTCGCGAGGCTGGCAGGGAACGAAATCAGCCTGGCTTGCCGTCATCGGCTTCCTCGTCGTTATGTTCACGCTTGTCGGCGTCAATCTCATCATCGCTGGATTGCATTCGTATGCCGGGGTATAATGGGGCACGTAGGGGTATAAGAGCTGAGAGGAGCGTTGAGGCATGAATACGGGAAGTCGGATTTTGGTCGTGGACGACGAGGAACGCATTCGCCGTTTGCTGAAGATGTATCTGGAAAAAGAGGGCTACGAGATCGAAGAGGCGGAGGACGGGGAGACCGCTCTGCGCAAAGCGCAGGAGGAAGATTTCGATCTGATCGTGCTCGACCTGATGCTTCCGGGGATCGACGGCATCGAGGTGTGCTCCCGCCTGCGCCAGCAGAAGGCGACCCCCGTGCTTATGCTGACGGCCAAGGGCGAGGAAGTCAATCGCGTGCAAGGGTTCGAGGTGGGGGCCGACGATTACGTCGTCAAGCCGTTCAGCCCCCGGGAAGTGATTTTCCGGATCAAGGCGATTCTGAGGCGCGCTTCCGCGACGGCGTTCCTATCGAAGGAATTGAATACGAGCAATAACATCGTCTTCCCTCATCTGGTCATCGAGCACGATGCGCACCGGGTTACCGCCAGCGGTCAAGAAGTGAATCTGACTCCGAAGGAGTACGAGCTGTTGCATTACTTGGCGAGCACGCCGGACAAGGTGTTCTCTCGCGAGGAGCTGCTGAAGGACGTGTGGAACTACGATTTCTTCGGTGATTTGCGAACGGTCGACACGCACGTCAAACGGCTGCGAGAGAAGCTCAATCGCGTATCGGCGGAAGCCGCGGCCATGATCACGACCGTATGGGGCGTTGGCTACAAGCTGGAGGCGACGAAGTAACGCATGGCCATACTGAGAACCGTTGTCGGCAAAATGTGGCTGACGATCATGGGCCTGGTCGGCGTCGTCATTGTCACCATCGGTTTCTTCTTGCTTGAATATATCGATCTGACGTTCGCGGATCCGGTCAAGATCAAGCATTTGTTCATTTATTCCGGAATCGTAGGTTTCTTGTTGACGACCTTCTTCGCATTTTTCCTGCTGACCAGAATCACGAATCCGCTACGCGAAATGAAGGATGCGGCCAACCGGGTCGCGCAAGGAGATTACACGACGCGGGTGGCGATCCGATCCACCGACGAGATCGGAGAACTGGCGAACACGTTTAACCAGATGGCCTCCGAATTGCATACGTTGATTCGGGACATCCAGCACGAGCGGGATCACTTGAGCAGCGTCCTCCGAAGCATGACGGACTCGGTCATCTCCTTCGATTCCGACGGGGAGGTCATTCTGACGAACCCGCAAGGCCAGCAACTGCTGGAGGATTGGAAGACGGTCGATTGGACGGAGGAGGACGAGGAAGCGCAAGAGGAGGACGTCTTGATCCCCGGTCCGCTGCGCGAGACGTTCCGCAACGTGATTGCGAGCGGCAAGGAAACGATCGTCAAGATCCACGTCAAAAGCGGAGTCTGGTCGGTCGTCATGACGCCGCTCGTCTCCAACGATTCCGTTCGCGGGGCCGTTGCGGTGCTACGGGACGTGACGGAGGAGTTCCGCGTCGACAAAATGCGGAAGGATTTCGTCGCCAACGTCTCGCATGAAATCCGCACGCCGCTGTCGATGGTTCAGGGCTACAGCGAGGCGTTGATGGACGACATCGCGTCGACTCCGGACGAGCGCCGGGAGCTCGTGCAAGTCATTCACGACGAATCGCTCCGCATGGGACGGCTGGTCAAAGATTTGCTCGATCTGGCGAGAATGGAAGCCGGGTATCTAGAGATGAACTTCCAGCCGGTCGACGTCAACGCGCTCGCGTCCAGGGTATATCGGAAGTTTGCCGCCTTGGCCAAGGAGCGGCAGATCAAGCTGACGAAGTCGCCCGACGATCCGTCGTTGACGCTGGAAGCGGGAGATGCGGACCGGCTGGAGCAAGTGCTGACGAACCTGCTCGACAACGCGCTGCGGCATACGCCCGAGGGATCGTCAATCGCGCTGGAGGCCGGCAGGCTCTCGAAGGTGAAGGGCGATTGGCTGGAGCTTAAGGTGATCGATCAAGGGCAGGGTATTCCTTACGAGGATCTGCCTTACGTGTTCGAGAGGTTTTACAAGGCGGACAAAGCGCGCAAGCGTACCGGAGGGACCGGTCTTGGCCTGGCCATCGCCAAAAATCTTATCGTCGCGCACGGCGGAACGATCAGCGTAGCCAGCGAACCGGGCTCGGGAACGACGTTTACGATTTTGCTTCCCGTAAAGTCGGGATTAAGCGGGGAAAGCGCAAGGAACGCATAGACGGAAATCAACGGTTTAGCCGGCATTGGCTCTATATTCCATTGGGCTGAGGCCGTTTGGTCGTTTTTGTAGTCGTTTATAGTATAAAAATTAATATATTAGTCAAAAGCCTACGTAAGCTCGCATATTATGTTCTGTAGTGCTTTAAAGAGTAATTGTAGATTTGTATTATCTCAAATAAATGTTGATTGCGTGTCGTTGATTGCGACAAGATTCCTCATAATTCTTTAAATAAAATGGCAATATAGGCGGATTTAAATTCTCTTAACGGAGTCAATATGCGGAGAATAATTATAATTTTTGCCTTCTTATTCCCGATTATGGGGTGCCAAAATGAAGTTATCCAAGACCCAAACACGGAATCAAAGCTCCAACTTATTAAACCGACAGATAGCCATGTTATAGTTCGAATATTGAATGATGCAATGCTGGGTCTGGAGACTTATTCGGACAAGGATTTGGTAGTAGACACCGAGTACTATCGAAATGAAAATATTCAACGCGGAGATGTGGTTTATTTCTCGTATCCGGAGGATATTTTATTGAAGTACCCCGAACTTGAGCAGAGACAGATTTTGCGAGTAGTAGGTTTAAGAGGCGAAAAAATAAGCATGAAACAGGGACAGATTTTTATTAATGGAAACAAACTTGATACTTTCTACGGAAGGGATATGAACAATGACAGGAAAGATCTGAAGAAAAGGCTCAAGAACCCGGACTTGTCGGACAATGAAAAAGAAAACCTTCAAAATTTGATTAAAATAGTCGACAGCGAAAATATAGATGAGCAGTTAATTTCCGTGGGAAAGGTTTTTTTGGCGGGAGACAATCGAATGCATTCAGTGGATAGCATAATTATTGGCCCGATAGCAGAGGAGAATATTATTGGCAAAGTAGTAGGCTACGAAAATTAAATAAAAAAAGTCAGTTAAGCGACCTTCGTCCGAATTCCATAGGACTGAGGTCGTTTTAATTTTGCTTATAGAAATAAAGACCGTCGACAAGGCACTTAAAAGCAAAGGGACGTGGCTGGACGATCATTCATATCGATGAAGGATTCCAGTACGTCCCATGCTCATCATGAAATGCTGCCAAAGATTTACGCCTAAACCTGCATTTCAGTAATTAATATAAATGAACTTCCTTGGCGTTGTTCAAATCCGGAAGCGCGGAAAGCTCGCCCAGTACTTCCTTCGTTACGCCTTTGTCGACGCCCAGCACCATAACGGCTTCGCCGCCGACGATTTTGCGTCCGACCTGCATCGTGGCGATGTTGATGTCTCTCGTGCCGAGCAGCGTGCCTACGCGGCCGATGAGGCCCGGTTTGTCGTGGTGAGAGATGAGCAGGATGTGGCCATGCGGCTCGACGTCGACCGGAAACTTGTCAACCTGCGTAATGCGGGGACCGAAGCCGTTCAGCAGCGTGCCGGCGACGAGACGCTCTTCCTTGTCCGTGCGCAGAGTTACGCTGACTTGGTTCGTAAATCCCTTGGTCGCGTGGGACTTCGTGATAACGATGTTGACGCCGCGAATCTTCGCCAGGTGCATCGCGTTAACGACGTTGACCTGGTCGGAGCCGAGGTGGTAGGCGAGCACGCCTTCGACGACTCTGCGGGTCAGCGGCTGCGTATCGACGTCCGCCAGCTCGCCGGCGTAAGCGACGACGATTTCCTTGACGGCGCCGGCCGCGATCTGCGCCGCGAAGCTGCCCAGCTTCTTGCCGAGTTGGAAGTAAGGCTCCAGCTTGTTCATGACGTCGGCCGGAACCGGAGGCATATTGACCGCGTTCTTGAACGGCTCGTTGCGCAAAATGTGCAGCAGCTGCTCGGAGACGTCGATCGCCACGTTCTCTTGCGCCTCGATCGTGGATGCGCCGAGGTGGGGCGTTACGATAATTTTCGGATGCTTCAGGAACGGGTGGTCCGGAGCGGGCGGCTCTTCCTCGAACACGTCGAATGCCGCTCCCGCCACCGTGCCCGCGTCGATCGCTTCGACAAGCGCCTGCTCGTCGATGATGCCGCCGCGCGCGCAGTTGACGATGCGAACGCCCGGTTTGATTCTCGCGAATTGCTCCTTGCCGATCATATGGCGGGTTTCCGGAGTAAGCGGAGTATGGACCGTTATGAAGTCCGCTTCGGCGATGATCTCGTCCACCGAAGCCTTGCGAACGCCCATCTTGTCCGCGCGCTCTTCGGTCAGGAACGGATCGTATCCGAGCACGTTCATGCCGAATGCCTTGGCGCGGGCGGCGACCTCGCTGCCGATGCGTCCCATGCCGAGCACGCCGAGCGTCTTGTTGCGGAGCTCGACGCCGACGAACGATTTGCGGTCCCATTCGCCGCCGACCGTCTTCAAATAGGCTTGCGGAATATGGCGGGCTACAGCCATCATCATCGCGAAGGTGTGCTCGCAAGTCGTAATCGTGTTGCCGTCCGGAGCGTTGATCACGATGATCCCCCGCTTCGTGGCGGCCTCCAGGTCGATATTGTCGACTCCGACGCCCGCGCGGCCGATAACCTTAAGCTGTTTGGCGGCGTTCATAATGCGCTCCGTTACGCGCGTCTGGCTGCGGACAAGCAGAGCGTCGTATTCGCCGATGATGGCGACCAGCTCGTCTTCGCTCAGTCCGGTTTTCTTGTCGATGGTGATATCGGAAGCTTCGACCAGGAGCGAGATGCCCAAATCGCTGATCGGATCCGATACGAGTACTTTGTACATGTGGAAACCCTCCTTCGAAATATAGAAAACACCCTCAACCGCCGATCCTCCGCTAGGGGCGGATTAACGGTGCGTAGAGGGTGACTCCGCAAGGTCACTGCTTAAATATCTTCTTACGATCTCGATTCGATTGCCTTTCCTATTTTATAGCAATAGGGAGGACAATTGCAATGGCGAATATGAGACAATTGACGCTGTATAGCGTTAAAGGGCTAAAAAGCTACTTTCCTGATGAAAAAAACGGCAATTGAGGAAGCTGCTCGTTCGCGTAAAATCTCGGCTTCACTTCGTTGAAATATCCGCTCGTCACCGCCTCGGTGCTGATCAGCAGCTCCGCCACGGCGTTAAAGCTTTTGATTTTTCTTTTGTCCGCTTGCCCGGAGACGATAAACTGATCGACCTTGGCGGCCAGATCGTGGGGCAGATAATCCGTTAAGGAAGCTTGCTCTCCCATATAATCGGAAGAGGCTTTAAGCTTGACGATGAGCGGCAGGCTTTTCCATTCGGCGATCGAGATGACGTCTTGGCCCGCGATTCCGGCCGGGATTTCCGCGTTGACGGATTCCGCCCACTTGAGCATCGAGCCGAAGTAATCCTTCTGGGCGCTCAGCGAGAACTTCAGCGCTTCCTTGTAATACGAGTTGGCATCGATCTTGTCGAGCGCCGATTGGGACGAGCCTTCGTTCGCGCCCGCGGCGAGCTCGGCGAACCCTTCTTCGAACAGCTTCAGGCTCTTCATATAATTCGCTTGCGCGGATTTAAGCTGCGGGGACACCGGCGCGACATAAACCCCTTTGATTTCGTCGTATTTACGCTTGGCGGAATTGGAGAACTGCTTGAGCGCAGCCGAGCGGTCGGCCGTCGGATCGCTCAGCCATTTGTTCCGGGCGTCCAGCCAGTCGTTTTGAAATTCACGATAAGACAAAAATACGGTATGATAGAAGGAAACCAAATCTTGCTGCTGATAGGCGTTCGGTTCGGACGAAGCGGCCGCTTCGACGGCAGGCTCGGGAGCGCGGCCCGCCTCGGCGCGGTCGGTGCCCACTTTGACCCCGTAGAAAAAAGCTCCGATCGCGATTACGAGCATGAGCAGGAAGGCTAGGGAAAACATAAGATCAGAACGGTTTAGGCGCTTTTCCATCGGTGGCTCCTTTGAATTAACGTACTTTATACTCGAGTAGTCCTAGTATAGAAAAAAACGCAGATCTTGAACATACAAAAAATGACATAAATCGAGGAATCATGAGAAAATTCGACATTCGCAACATCAAGATTCGGAAAGTAACGGTCGATCAATTAAACGACCGGATGCTGCTTGCCAATTTGTACTTTACTCAAGCTCTTACTCTTATTATCGGAATCGCATGGATTTTATTTCAGCGGAGAAACCCGTTGGAACTGCTTATTTTTCCGCAAACGTACGAATTCGCCCTGTGGGGAGCGGGACTGGCGCTGCTCGTTCTCCTGTTCGACCTGGCCATCTCCAGGTTTGTGCCCGAAGAGGCGTCCGACGACGGAGGCGTCAACGAGCGGATCTTCCGAGCCAGGCCGGTTTGGCATATCGCGGTCATCTCCATCGTAGTCGCGATATGCGAGGAGATGTTGTTCCGGGGCGCGGTTCAGCATGCGTTCGGACCTTACTGGACGAGCATTCTGTTCGCGGCGATCCATGTCCGATACTTGCGGCACTGGATTCCGACCGGAATGGTATTCGCGATCAGCTACGGACTGGGTTGGGTCATGGATTATTCGGGAACGCTATGGACGCCGATATTGGCGCATTTTCTCGTTGATTTCATTATGGGATGCATTATACGTTTTCGGAGGGAAGAGAAATGAAGGAAGACCAGGCGTCCTCCTTAACCGCATGGGAGCGTTACGTGTCGGCCAAGAAAGCCGCGTTCGGGGAAGAGGATTCGGGCGAGCCCTTAACTCTCGACCAGTTGGAGGAGGCGATCGCCCAAGCAGCGGCGAGCGCGGGCATACCGGAAACCGGCATGCCCCCTCGCGCGGAGGTTCACCCCGTCAAACGAAGCCAGCTATCCAAATGGTTTTATTTGACGTTGGTCGTCTTGTTCGCGCTGCTAACCGCCGGTTTGTTCTGGTGGGGGCGGCAGCAGCAAATTTCCCCGTAGGGGTCCCGGCGTTACGATTCGATATCGATCGCGTTCGGATCGACGAACGAATAGCCTTTGTTCTCAAGCTGCGTCAGCAGCTCGTCCAACGCCTTGGCCGTCCAAGGCAGCTCGTGCATGAGGATGTTGCTGCCCGAATGAAGCTGTTCCATGACGTTGTCGATGATGGCCTGCGGCCGCTTCTCCTCGGCGATTTTGCCCATATCCCAATCCAGCGAGCCGTTCGACCAAGTCATGAACAGAAGTCCGTTATCCTTGGCGATCTGACGGACGGAGTCGTTCGAAGACCCATGGGGAGGACGGAAGAAAACCGGAGCTTTGCCCGTGATGTCCTTGACGATCTCCTGCACGCTTTCGATCTGCTCCTTAATCTTGGGAGCTTGCTCCTTCTTGAGCTCGATATGGTCCCAGGAGTGGTTGCCGATGATCTGGCCGCGATCGTCTATTTGCTTCAGCAGCTCGGGATTGGCTTTGACGCGATAGCCGTTCACGAAGAAGATCGCTTTGGCGCCGTGCTTGTCCAACGTATCGAGCAGCGGGTCGAGCGTTTCCGGAGCTTTCGGTCCGTCGTCGAACGTCAGCAGCACGACTTTGCCGTCCGTTTTCTCCTTGTCGATCGGGACGATAAAATAATTATTGTTCATCTTGTACGTTTTCTCCGGCTCGGCTTCCTCCGTCGCGGAGCTTTCCGGCGGCTCCTGCGAGACCGCGGATTCCGATGGCGATGCGTCGGGCGTAGGAGACGCGGAGGCGGTTTCGGTCGCGGCCGGGGGAGTTGCGGAAGCTTCGGGAGAGGCGGACGCGTCCGGCGTCGAGGAGCCGCCGCATGCCGAGGCCAAGGTCCCGAGCAGCATCAGCGAGGCGCAGGTGGCGATCATTCTTCGATTCATGTTGAAAATCCTCCGTTTTGTCGTTCTGTGGCTTGTTCGATTGTATCACAAAAAGGCCGGGCTTCGACAGCGGCCGCTTCCTTAATTTGATAAGCATGCCCGAAGCCGGCGAAGCCACACTAAGAACAATAAGGAGGTGGCAATGTTGAGAATAGGGACTTTCGTAATGGGCGGATTGGCCGGCGCTGCGCTGGCCGTATGGCTTCAACGCAATCGTAATATGTCCGCGGCCGCCGCATCCATGGGACATAACGTCAAGAAGCGCATGCTCGGCATGAAGGACGACGCGATCGAGAAAGCGATGAACATGAAGTTCGCGAGCAGCTTTCGCCGCATCGGCGAAAACCGGGACGAGCATCGCTCTTCGCACGACGATCGTCGCTCCGCGCATTCGGCTTCTTCGCGCGCTCGCGACGAAGCGGGGATGGAACAGATCCGCAATCTGGTCTCCCAGGATCCCGAAGTCGGCAAAGAGGTCGAGAAGATCCTGAACCAAAACGGACATCCTCATAATTAAAGCAGGCTTGTCGATTGCTGACGGCATCGTTCTTCCGCTTGAAGGGGGAACGGTGCCGTTTTTTTGTGTTTCGAGGGTTTTCCCTAGTGCAATTCCGCCGGAGAAATGATAACATGTTGTCAAGTAAGAATCATTCACGCATTATATGCTTAATCATAAGCTGTTATCACCGGCAGAAGGAGGATCCTGTCATGAGGATGGAGCGGCTTAGCCAAGACAAAATTCGGATTTTCCTCACGTTCGACGATTTGACGGAGCGCGGGATCCAGAAAGAGGACATGTGGCGCGAAATTCCCAAAGTGCACGAATTGTTCAGCGAAATGATGGATCAGGCGTATAACGAGCTCGGATTCGACGCGTCGGGACCGCTTGCCGTAGAAGTATTCGCCATGCCCGCGCAAGGAATGGTCGTGATCGTCACCCGCGGCAAGCTGGAACGGGACGCCGAGTCCGCCAGCGAGGACGAAGAGGAAGTATACGAATTGGAAGTGACGCTTGAACAGAGCGAAGCCATCATATATCGCTTCAAGGATATCGAAGACGCGATCGGCGCCTCGAAGACGCTTGCCGGCCGACTCACGGAGGAAGGCAGAATGTACCGTTACCAGGATCAGTGGGTGCTTGTCTTCGATCCGGCCGGTTTGGAGAATTCGAGTTACCATGCCTTGATCGCCGTGCTCGCGGAATACGGGGAAGCGACCTCGATTACGCCGGCCGTCCTGGAGGAATACGGGAAGCTGATTATCGAAGCCAATGCGATTCGGGTATTGGCGGAGCATTTCTCGAATTAATCCCGCTTGCGGGGAACGATCGGTTATCGCATTTTACGAAGGAGTCGCCCGCGATTGCGGGGCGGCTCCTTTTTGCGGTCCGGGCGGCTCGCGAAAATTTATCCAAATTCACTAAATGTTCTTTTCTTACTCGGTTCTTTTTGCTGTTATAATGAAAAGGATAGGAAAGGGGGACGACAGCGGAATGCTAGTCTCGGTGCTGGCGGCGGCCATCGTGCCGGGCTTCGCGTTATTGGCGTACTTTTACTGGAAAGACCGCTACGACGCCGAACCGATCCCGGTCGTGCTGAAGATGTTCATGTTCGGCGTGCTGATCGTGCTCCCGATTATGATCGTGCAGAGAAGTCTTGTCCTTTGGTGGGGAGAATCGCCCTTTGTCTATTCCTTTATCATTTCTTCCGGCGTAGAGGAATTTTTCAAATGGTTCGTTCTTTATCATATCATTTATAATCATACGGAATTCGACGAGCCTTACGACGGAATCGTATACGCCGTAGCCGTGTCGCTCGGCTTCGCTACCTTGGAGAACGTTCTGTACGCCTTCCTGCAGCCGGCTACCTTCGGAACGTTGTTCATGCGCGCGCTGCTGCCGGTTTCGGGACATGCCTTATTCGGAGTCCTCATGGGGTATTCGTTGGGAAAGGCCAAGTTTTCCGTCGGCAAAAGCATCAAGGTTCATTTATGGCTCGCCC
>JAEZZE010000285.1 GCA_023418755.1 Bacillota bacterium
CTCCCCTCCCCGGATCGGCAGTTCTCCTGCCGACAATAAGGCTCCGATCTCGTAAAACAGGCCGGACAAGTTGTATCTTTCCGACTGTATGCCCGTCGCCGGATCGAACACTTCGTCGATCGCGACAAAACCCAGCTGCATCAGCTTCCTCAGAGACTGGCCGACCAGCGAAGGCGAACTGCCCAGTCTCTCCTGCAATTGCTCGATCGTCGGGAAATCGTTCAGCTCCAACTGGCGGTACGCGATCAAGTGCATGAGCAGCATCGCTTCCGTATCGCTGAGCTTAAGCGCCCTGTAGGTTCGAAGCAAAGCGTACGGGATGCTGACGGCACCGTCCAAATAAGCCTCCGCCATTCCCTTGGCTAAAGAACTGCGATCGTTCATCCCTGGTTTCATCCCCCTTGTCAAACGCCATTAGCCATAATATCGACTACGGATAGAGCCGGTACAGCGTGCGCGGGAAGGCGATCGTCTCCCGGACGTGATCCAGTCCGCAAATCCACGCGACGACCCGCTCCAGTCCGAGCCCGAAGCCCGAATGCGGCACCGTTCCGTATTTGCGCAAATCCATATACCAGCCATAAGCTTCTTCGGTCAGTTCGTGCTCGGCGAAACGCGCCGCCAGCAGCTCCGGATCATCGATCCTCTGCGAGCCGCCGATAATTTCCCCGTATCCTTCGGGGGCGATCATGTCCGCGCAGAGGACGACCTCCGGACGGTTCGGATCCGGCTTCATATAGAACGCTTTGAAGCTCGCCGGATAATGGGTAATAAACACCGGCCGGTCGAACTTCTCGGCGATCGCCGTTTCGTGCGGCGCGCCGAAATCCTCTCCCCACGGCAGTTCCATGCCGACTTCCTTCAGCAGCTCCAGCGCCTCATCGTACGTAACGCGGGGGAACGGCGGCTTTACCCGTTCGAGTGCGGCGACGTCCCGCTCTAGAACGGCCAACTCCGCTTTGCATTCTCTTAGTACCCTGTCCACGATATGGCCGATGAACTGTTCCTGGACGTTCAAGTTTTCTTCGTGATCGACGAAAGCCATCTCCGGCTCGATCATCCAAAATTCGATCAGATGGCGGCGGGTTTTGGACTTCTCCGCCCGGAACGTCGGACCGAACGAGTATACTTTGCCGAGCGCCATCGCCGCCGCTTCCATGTAAAGCTGGCCGCTTTGCGTCAAATAAGCGTCCTCGTCGAAATATTTCGTATGGAACAAATTCGTCGTTCCTTCGCAAGAGGACGGCGTCAGTACGGGCGGATCCACCAGCGTAAAGCCGCGCTCGTCGAAAAACTGCTGAACCGCCGAAATGATTTGCGCGCGAATTCGCAAGACAGCGCGCTGCCGCGGCGCGCGCAGCCAGAGATGGCGATGGTCCATCAGGAAATCGACGCCGTGCTCCTTCGGCGTGATCGGATAGTCCTTGGCAATCTGGATGATCTCGATGCCCGTCACCGCCAGCTCGTAACCGGACGGACTGCGCGGCTCCTCCCGAACGACGCCCGTTACGTAGAACGAGCTCTCCTGCGTCAGTTGCCCCGCCCGATCCCATACTTCCTCCGGCACTTCCGCCTTGACCAGCACGCCTTGAATGAATCCCATTCCGTCGCGGATTTGCAGAAACTGGATTTTACCGCTGGAGCGCTTGCGCGTCAGCCAGCCTCCGAACGTTACCGTCCGACCGACATAATCGCCGATCGTCGCCAAATCTACACGTCCCATGGACGCAGCCCCTTTCCAAATGTTTCGAATATCAATCGGCCGCGCGGCCGCACGAATTTTTGACGAGCCGGAACGTATCCCTGGCGATCAGCAGTTCTTCGTTGGTCGGCACGACCAGCACGCTGACCGTGGAATCGTCGGTCGTAATTCTTCGCGGTTCGGAAGATCTGATCGCGTTCCTCTCCTCGTCCAGCCACACTCCGAAAAACGTCAATCGCTCGCAGACCGCCCTGCGCAGCACGTCCGAATTTTCCCCGACTCCCGCCGTGAAAACGATCGCGTCCGCCCCGTCCATAGCTGCGATATACGCGCCGATATATTTGCGAATCCGGTAGGCATACATCTCGAAGGCGAGCCGCGCTTTCTCGTTGCCGTCGTTCATCGCTTCGACGATCTCGCGCATATCGCTGCTGATGCCCGAGATCGCGATCAAACCGCTGTGCTTGTTCAGCATCGAGTTGACTTCGTTCAATGTCAGCTCTTCCTTGTTGAGCGTGTACGGGACGACGGCCGGATCCAGATCCCCGCTACGCGTTCCCATCATCAGCCCCTCGAGCGGCGTCATGCCCATGCTCGTATCGTAGGATTTGCCGTGCAAAATCGCCGTGCAGCTCGCTCCGTTGCCGATATGGCAAGTAATCAGCTTGAGCTGGTCGAGCGGTCTGCCCAGAAATTCGGCCGCCCGTTGGCTGACATAGTCGTGCGACGTGCCATGAAAGCCGTAGCGGCGGATTTTATGTTTCCGGTACAGCACCGTCGGAATCGCGTACAAGTAAGAGCTCGGCGGCATCGTCTGATGAAAGGCGGTGTCGAACACGACCGCTTGCGGCACGTCCGGCAAGTTGTCTTCCACCGCCGTGATGCCCATCATATGAGCCGGATTGTGCAGCGGAGCCAAGTCGAACAGCCTGCGGATTTCCAACTTGACCTTGTTGTCGACCAACACCGATTCGCTGAACGATTCGCCGCCGTGCACGACCCGGTGTCCGACCGCCTGAATGTCCGAAATATTTCTCAGCACGCCGAATTTACGATGCGTCAGCATGTCCAGCACCTTCTTGATCGCGGTCGTATGATCGAGAATTTCGCTGACCTCCCGCACTTCCGGCTGATGCGCGACTTCGTGGGTCAGAATGGACGAATCCATGCCGATTCGCTCCACCCGTCCCGTGGCCAGGGAGGATTCCGTCTTCATGTCGTACAGCTGGTATTTAAGCGAGGAGCTCCCCGCGTTAATGACGAGAATGTTCATGTCAGCCGTTCACCGTCCTTGTCGTACTTGAAAAAACCGATTCCCGTCTTGATGCCGAGCTGGCCCGCGCGCACCTTCTTCTTCAGCAGGAAAGACGGCCGGTATTTCAATTCGCCGTATTCCCGGAACATGCGTTCGAGAGCGGCCAGTACGGAATCGAGTCCGAACCGGTCCGCCATCTCCAGCGGTCCGTGCTCGAAGCTATACCCCATGCTCATCGCGTCGTCGATATCCTCCGGGGAAGCGACCCCCTCCGCGAGCAAATGAAGCGCCTCGTTGATCAGCAAGCAGATCAGTCT
>JAEZZE010000364.1 GCA_023418755.1 Bacillota bacterium
GTGCTGGACAAAGGCTTGGGTCTGAACGCTTTCGAGGATTTGCTGAGTTTGTCCGGGGATTATATCGATATCGTCAAGTTAGGCTTCGGCACTTCCCCCTTGTACCCTCAGCCTATTATCCGGCGGAAAATCGACCTGGCGGCCGAACGCGGAATCGCCGTCATCCCGGGGGGGACTCTGCTGGAGGCCGCGGTCAGGCTCGATGTCGTGCCGGGCTTTCTCCGCCAAGTACTGGCGATGCGTTTCACGGGAATCGAAGTATCGGACGGCACGATTCAGCTCGAACGCGGGTTGCGCGACGATCTGATTCGCGACGCGAAAAGCCTGGGCTTGCAGGTGTTCACCGAGTACGGCAAAAAACAGCCCGGCTCGCGCATCGATTTCGCCGACTTTTCCACCACCATGGAACGCGATCTCGCCTGCGGCGCGGATCTTGTCACGGTGGAGGCGCGCGAATCCGGCATCGGCGTCGGTCTGTTCGACGAGCGGGGGAACTGCCGAGAAGAGGATTTGCTGTTTATTCGGAACGCGCTGCCCAATCAGGAGCGCATTCTCTGGGAAGCGCCTTTGAAAGAACAGCAAGTCGCCTTGCTGAAGACGGTCGGGCCTCAAGTCAATCTCGGGAACATCCCGTACCATGACGTGCTTGCGCTCGAATCGATGCGCAGGGGGCTGCGCTCCGATACGTTCGACCTGCAGCGGGCTCCTTACAGCGATTACGTGATCTGACAAGATCTTGCCGGGACTGCGCAAACAAGCCTCGCGTTCTAAACGCGAGGCTTGTTCCATATCGTGTACCATCCGGAAATATCGGGAGGGAAACGCGAGTGCTATATGGAGAACTGGTGCTGGTCGCGCTCATCGTCATCGGGCTGATCGGAAGATCGTCGATCATTACGACTGCCGCATGCATCCTGCTGATCGTCAAGCTGACCCATCTCGACCGCTACCTCCCCGTCATCGAAAGAAGAGGCATCGAACTCGGTTTGCTTTTCCTGACGCTGGCCGTTCTCGTTCCGTTCGCCTCCGGGCGCATTCTGCCCAAAGACATCATCGACGCTTTCTCCGGATGGATCGGCTGGGTCGCCCTGATCGGAGGAGTTATCGGCGCTTTTCTGAACAGCCGAGGACTGGATACGCTCAAAGCGGAACCCCAGTTGATCGTCGGCATCGTCATCGGTTCGATCGCGGGGGTCGTGCTGTTGCGGGGCATCCCCGTCGGCCCGTTGATGGCGGCCGGCATTACCGCCGTCATCGTCAAGCTGGTCCAATTGCTCGTCGGAAAATAAAGGGACTGAACCGAAAAAGTCAGGAGCAATCATTTGATTGATCGAAGAATGTGAACGGGGTATGTATCTCCTTCCGCTACAATGTACCCCAGAAAGTGACGAGAAGCTTTGCAGCTTATTCCGATTACTTTCCGGGGACCCCGAAGGTGGCCATGAAATTAGGAACTGATTAACCCGTGACAGGGTAATTTCATGACCGTATGAGGCAGGCGCTTACGCTCTCCAGAAGATACATACCCCTATTTTTCTTTCGATCCTTCAAATGGTCCGACTTACGGTTCAGTCCCTCTCCGTTATCGGCGCTCGGACGGCCCGCCGACGAACGCGGTATCCGCCGTGTCCAGCCCGTACGCGGTATGAAGGGCCCGAATGACCTCTTGCACCGGCTCGGCCGCGATCACGCACGATACTTTGATCTCCGACGTGCTCACCATCTTGATGCTGACGCCGACGCTCGAAATCGCTTCGAACATTCTCGCGGCCACGCCCGGATTCGACACCATGCCCGCTCCCACGATGGAAACTTTAACGAGACCTTCCTCGTACGTCGCCTCGCGGTAAGGCACTTCCGGCTTGAGGCCGGCGAGGACGTCCAGCGCTTGCGGACGATCGGCCAGCGATACCGTGAACGAGAAGTCGGCTTTGCCGTCCTGCACTCCGCTCTGCACGATAATATCCACGTCGATGCCGTGGTTCGCCAGCGCTCCGAACATTTTGGCCAGCACCCCGGGCGCGTCTTCGACCCCCAGCACGCTGATGCGGGCTACGTTCTTATCCGATGCGATTCCTCTTACGACGATCCCTTGCTCCATTTGCGCTTCCTCCCTCACGAGCGTGCCTGCGTTATTCGTAAAGCTCGAGCGAACGACCAGGTTTACTTTGTTGTGTTTCGCGTACTCCACCGCGCGCGGGTGCAGTACCGCGGCTCCCAGGTGAGCCAGCTCCAGCATTTCGTCGTACGAGATCTCGTTCAGTTTCCTCGCGCATTTGACGACGCGGGGATCGGTCGAGTAAATGCCGTCCACGTCCGTGTAGATTTCGCACACGTCGGCATTCACGGCCGCGGCCAGCGCGACCGCTGTCGTATCCGAGCCGCCCCGCCCGAGCGTCGTAATCTCCCCGTCCTCGGTCATCCCCTGGAATCCGGCGACGATCACGATATTCCCGTCTTCGAGCGAAGCGAGGATGCGCTCGGGCGAAATGTCGCCGATCTTCGCTTTGCCGTGCATCGCCTCCGTTACGATGCCGGCCTGCCAACCCGTATAGGACTTGGCTCCATGTCCGAGCTTATGGATCGCCATGGACAGCAGGGCGACGGAGATTTGCTCCCCCGTCGTCAGCAGCATATCCATCTCGCGCGCTGGCGGATTGGCGTTGATTTCGTTCGCCTTATCGATCAAATCGTCCGTTGTATCTCCCATCGCCGACACGACGACGACGACCCGGTCGCCCTGCAGCTTCTTCTCCACGATCCGCTGCGCCACCCGGCCCATCCGTTCAGTCGTGCCTACGGAACTTCCGCCGAATTTCATTACTGTCAATGACACCGGTAGCCACTCCCCCAGTCAACTTTCCTAGCTAATGGATGAATCACTGCATACAGCATTATATTATAGCATAAGTCCATTGGCCCAAAAAGAACAAAAATGAGGCGAAATCGTCGAAGCACGAGCAAAAATCCCCGATCCGCCGGAGGCGGAATCGGGGACTTGGAACGCGTATGGAACTTAGGCGCGGGAGACGTATCTGCCTTCGCGCGTGTCGATCGTCAGCACGTCGCCTTCATTAATGAACAGCGGTACTTGCACGTTATAGCCGGTTTCCAGCTTCGCGTTCTTCGTAGCGCCGGTCGCCGTGTTGCCTTTGATGCCGGGCTCGGTTTCCACGACTTTGAGATCGACGCTGTTCGGAAGCGAAATGCCGATCATCTCGCCCTGATAGCTGGAGATGTTGACGGTCATATTTTCGATCAGGAAGTTGATCTCCCACTCCAGTTGCGACTTGGACAGCTCGAACTGATCGAACGTCTCGTTGTCCATGAACGTATACTCGTTGCCGGAATTGTACAGGTACTGCACCGCGCGGTTTTCGACGTGCGCGCGGACGACGCTTTCTCCGGCGCGGAACGTCTTCTCCAGAACGTTGCCGTTGCGCAGGTTTTTGAGCTTGGAGCGCACGAACGCGGCGCCTTTGCCCGGTTTAACGTGCTGGAAGTCGATGACGGTGCAGGGAGCTCCGTCCAGTTCGATGGTCAAGCCTGTTTTAAAATCGTTGACAGAAATCACTTCGTTACTCCTCCTGTAGAGACGTTGCTCTGGATTAGTCCAACTCGATAAGATGCTTGGGCGAGCTCGTCAGGACGCGAATTCCGCGATCGGTCATCACGACGTCGTCCTCGATCCGAACCCCGCCGAAGCCGGGGAGATAAATGCCCGGTTCGACCGTTACGACCATTCCGGGGGTCAGCACGACATCGGAAGCCAGCGACAGCCTCGGCGATTCGTGTATCTCCAAACCGATTCCGTGTCCCGTACTATGACCGAAATATTCCCCATAACCATAACGCGCGATGATATCTCTCGTCAAGGCGTCGCCTTCCTTGCCGGTCATTCCCGGGCGAAGGCGATCCAGCGCGTATTGCTGGGCTTCCTGCACGATCGCATAGATCTCTTTATGCTTGTCGCTCGCTTTGCCGACGACTACCGTGCGCGTAAGGTCCGAGCAATAGCCTTTGTAGTAGGCCCCGAAGTCGAGCGTGACGAATTCGCCCGCTCCGATCGTTTTGTCGCTTGCGACGCCGTGCGGGAGGGCCGAGCGTTCCCCCGAAGCGACGATCGTGTCGAAGGAGGAACCCGTCGCGCCTTGGGAACGCATGAAGAACTCCATCTCCATAGCGATCGATCGCTCGGTCGCGCCGGGCTTCAGATACGCCAGAATATGATCGAAGGTCCGATCGGCCAAGCCGGCCGCTTCTTGAAGAATGGCCAGTTCGTCCCCGTCCTTCGTCATCCTCAGCTTCTCCACGAGTCCTTCCGACGGAAGGAGCGCCGCGGAGCGGAACGCTTCCTCCATTTTCCGGTAGTCCCCATAGGTGACGTCCTGCTCTTCGATCAACAGCTTGTTCGCGTTCCATTGCTTCAGCAGCCCGGCGATCGTCTCGTTCCGATCCGCGCCGTGCTTCACGACGTCAAAACCCTTCGTCTGCTCCGCCGCCTGCTCGGTATAGCGGAAATCGGTAAGGAACGCGGCTTTGTCCGCCGAGATCAACGCCGCCCCCGCGGTTCCGGTAAAGCCGGTCAAGTAGCGGACATTATGGCGATTCGTTACGAGAAACGCTTGACCTTCCGTTCCGGCGATCGCTTCCCGCAATCGCGCGACGCGCTGATTAGGCATTCGTTGTTCCTCCCCGTATGTGCCGGCATAGCGCTTGCAGCCCCAGCTCGTAGCCGATCTGCCCGAATCCGGCGATCTGTCCTAACGCTACCCCCGCCGTCACCGAGGTGTGGCGGAAAGCTTCGCGCTTATGAATGTTCGAGAGGTGAACCTCGACGACGGGAAGCCCGACAGCCGCCAGCCCGTCCCTCAAAGCGTAGCTCGTATGCGTCAGCGCCCCCGGATTGATCAGAATGCCGTCGTGTACGCCGTAGGCCGCATGAATGGCATCCAGCAAAGCCCCTTCGTGGTTAGACTGCAGAAAGCTGAGCTTCACGTTCAAGGATTCGGCCAGCTCCTTCAGATTCTCCTCGATTTCGGCTAGCGTGACCGCGCCGTAGATGCCCGGCTCGCGAATTCCGAGCATATTCAAGTTCGGTCCGTTCAATACCAGTATGCTTGCCATCCTCCTGCTCCTCCCGCTCCGTGGCCGTCGTCGGCCGGACTGCCGTCCGGGCCGAGTACAACAGACATTGTATCATAATCGGGGCTTTCAGGAAAACGGTGGAATAAGCGAGTTTCCTACTTTTTCGTCAAGAAGAAGGTTGAGGAGAACCCGGGGAAGCATCCGCGGCCGGTTCTCTCTCGGCTTCGTCATGCAGTTCGAACGCGATGCTGTATCCGATGAACAGTCCCCATAGAAGGAACAGGCAGAAATCCGTCACGATGCTGCCCCAGCCGATCCGATTCAGCGGCGGAAGCGCCCCGACGTAAGGTCCGGCCAGCGCGTAGCCAAGCGCCCACCAGGCCGCTCCGAAGAGTAGCCCGGGCCAGGGGCCCGACAGCTTGCCGAGCAGCAGGACATAGACGGCCGCCGCCAGCACCGACATCGCGATGAACGCGGCCAGACCGCCCAACTGCCAATAAAATCCGCTCAACCAGGTCCGCGGAACGAACGGATCCAACAAAAAGGCCTGCGTCACGGTCGTAAAACGGAGCCCCGTCGCCAGCCAACGGACCAGCCCCCAGATCAGACCGGCGAAAAAGCCGATTTTCAGGCCGAACAAAATCGAATAAGTCGGAGGAGGCTTGCTCCCTCGGGGTTTTCGACGATCTTCGTATTCTCTTGCGGATGTCACGTTATCCCGCCCTTCGTCAGCGATTGGCCGTTTCCGAATTAGTATAGCCCCCCCTTTATTTCGCTACTCTCCGCCGCTGGCCGCCCCATTCCCTGTGGCATTCTCATCCCCGATCCTGTAAAATAGAGTTACTTGGGATGTCGATTCGCGCGCGTCCCAGAGTTATGGTAAAGCAGGTGACCGACATGTCAAATCAATCGACCTCGATCTACGGGGGACAGGCCGTAATAGAAGGCGTCATGTTCGCGGGCAGGCACGTCAACGTAACCGCGGTGCGCCGCAAGGACCAGCAAATCACCTTTCTGGAGGTGCCCAAGAAGCCCGCTCCCGCTCTGAGCAAGATCAAGAAAATTCCGTTCGTTCGGGGCATCGTCGGCATTGTCGAGTCCGCCGCCAAAGGCTCCCAGCATTTGACTTATTCCGCCGAGGCTTACGCCGAAGACGAAACGGGGCCCGAAGAAGCCGCCAAGGAGAAAGAAAAGGACAAGGACCGCTGGAATTTAACGATGATTTTAGGAGTCGCGGTCGTGGGCATACTATCCTTCATCGTCGGAAAATTAATTTTCACACTCGTGCCCGCATTCGTGGAAGGTCTGATCTTTAACCAAGCCTTCGAGAATAAGATAATGCACAACCTGCTCGAAGGCGTCATCAAAATCATTCTTTTGCTCGTCTACCTGTGGTCCATCTCGCAAACGCCGATGATCAAAAGGCTTTTCCAGTATCACGGCGCCGAGCATAAAGTGATCAGCGCTTACGAAGCGGGCTCGGAGCTGACCGTCGAATCGGTTCAGAAATTCAGCCGTCTGCACTACAGATGCGGAAGCAGCTTTATTATTTTCACCGTCATCGTCGGCGTCGTCATTTATTCCTTCTTTACGTGGGATTCGATGGCCGAACGCATTCTCCAGCGCATCCTGCTGCTTCCGGTCGTGCTGGGCGTTTCTTACGAGGTGCTGAGATGGACGAACGCCCTTCGGGACATCCCCGTGCTGAAGTGGCTCGGAGCGCCGGGCTTATGGCTTCAGCTCTTGACGACCAAGGAACCTAACGACGACCAGGTAGCGGTGTCTATCGCGTCCTTTAACCGGATGAGAGAGCTGGACGACGAGATCGGCAGTCCGCGCGTCGCGCTTGCCAAGCAGGCCTAATCTTTGATTCGAGCATGTAAGAACATTGAGGTATCCGGAGGAGGATGCGCATGAGAAAACGAATCCAGCCCTGGTTCGCCGTCGTGCTCGTATTCATGGCGATCGGAGTGATCACCACGCTGCTTCGGGGTTCCGTCGAATCTTGGGCGATTCCGCTCGGACTCGTGGCGATCGTGTTCCTGCTGTATAAGTTTCCGCCGGACAGATGGAGAAAGCCCGCGAGGAACGGCCGAGCAGCCGTCAAGAGAGCGCGCCCGGATTTCCGTGGCGCCGCCCCCAAGGCGGACCGGAGACGCGCTTCCCCTTTCACCGTCATCGAAGGCCGGAAAAACCGGGACGACGAACCGCCCCGTTATCATTGACCCGACATTAAAACGGGTTATGCCGTCCTTGGGGACGACATTAATCGCGAACAAGCCGCCGCCGCGGCCGAGAGCATCCTGCTCCGGTTGCGGCGGCGGCTTGTTTCCCTCGGCTTGCTGCGCGCAAAGCCCTAATTTCTTTTGGCAATCTTGATCTTTAACGTTCCGATCTTGCGATCCCATTGATGGAAAAACCGATCCGCGGCCTCGAGCCCCGAGCGATACAGAGCTTCGCTCTTCTCCGGGGATAAATGAAACTGGGTGCCGCCGACGCCGAGTGTCGGAATTTTAATCGTGCGAACCTCTTTATTCTTCTCGATATACCTCTCGTCGTGCGCGCTGAGCATCGTTTCGAACATCGCCTGGAACATCGATATCGGCCCGCCGATCCGGCGGGGATGCGCATCGGAGCGCCCGACCATCTGAAAACCGATAACGGGCAATGACTCCTCGGACGAATCGTCGTGTCGAAACAGCCATAACGGAAAGTTGCTCAACAACCCCCCGTCGACGATATAGGAAAACTTCGAAATGACCGGTTGCTTTTTGCGTTCTTTGAATGGCTGCCGCAAAACGACCGGATCGAAAAAATACGGGATGCTGGTGCTCATCCGCACGGCCCTGGCGACGGAAAAACGTTCAGGCGGCAATCCGTACTGCGAGATGTCTCCGGGAAGAACGAGCAATCTCCCGTTCGTGATATCCGACGCGATGATGCGCAGCTTTCCGTCCGGCAGATCCCCGAACTCTCTTATCCCTTTGGCCGCAAGCAGCTCCGCGATCCATTGCTCCAGGCTTTTGCCGGAATAGAGACCTTTGCGCAAGAAGAGACGCAACGCCGGGCCGATCGGCTTTAGATCGAAGAACGCGCTGCGTTTCAGAAGAAGGCTGAGCGGGGTCCGCTCGATCGCCGTCTTCATTTCGTCGGCCGAATACCCGGCCGCCAGAAGCGACGCGACGATGCTGCCCGAGGACGTGCCGGCGACCCGATGGAATACGATGCCGTGTTTTTCCGCGGCGCGGACGGCCCCGGTCAACGATATCCCCCGCACTCCTCCGCCCTCGAACACCGCATTTACCCGAGTCGCCTCCATCCGTCCTCGCCTCCCGCGGACTTGTCGCCGATCGGCCGCTGCTCCGACCCCTGCTTTCATCCATATGCGGCGGGCGAAAAGCGTAACACAAGGGACGACTGTCCGTAAGCAAAAAAGTCTTCGGCGTCCTAGGACGGCGAATGCGATTGGTCAAAGAGGATCCGTAAGGGATAGCGAATTTCGTATTTCATGAATCGTCAAGCAGGCCATTTTTCCCGGAAAACGCAAAAACAGCCGGCCCCATTCCCGGGTACGGCTGTTGTGCCGGACGGAATCGCGATCCGTCCGTTCCGTCGAATTCGCTCACTCGTTGTCCATCTCGGACCGGATCTTCCCCAGTTCCTCCGCGCGGGACGGGTCGCGGGCGAAGTATTCGACGAGCGATTCGATGCACGTGATGGAATCCCAGCTCAGATGATGCTCGATTCCTTCCACGTCGGCGTAAATTTTATCTTCCTGAACCCCGATGATCGTCAGAAAAGCTTCCAGCAGATGATGGCGGTCAACCAGCCTTTTGCCGATCTTCTTGCCCTTGTTCGTCAATACGAGGCCTCTGTATTTCTCGTAAATCAAGTAATTGTCCTTATCCAGCTTCTGGATCATCTTCGTGACCGAGGAAGGGTGAACTTCCAACCCTTCGGCGATGTCGGAGACGCGGGCGTAGCCCTTCTCGTCGATCAGACGGTAGATTCTCTCCAGATAGTCTTCCATGCTTGGGGTAGGCAACGCTAGTCCCCCTTTCCTTCCATATCATACACTGTTTGAAGCAGGCCGGGCAAGCCTGAACTCGCACGCCCGCGAGGAAAGCATGAAGACGCCTTTCCTATTGCATAATAAGCCGGATCGAGATTTTTTGTCCCGAAACGGAGGTTGAACGATGCCGCACGCCGATACGCCGTCCCGCAGAACGAAAGAAACCCCCCTGTTCGTGCCCGAGCTCGTCTACTTCGAGCCGGCGGCCCTCGAATACCCGAAAGGGCAGCGCATTCTCGAATGGGTCGAGCAACAAGGCTTGCCTTACCGCACGACGGCGTCCCACAACCGGATTACGAATCTGCCCGGCGATACGGAGCTTGAGCAGTACAGAACGGCCAAGCGCACCTTGGTCGTCGGTCTGCGCAAAACGCTCAAATTCGACACGTCCAAGCCGTCCGCCGAATACGCCCTGCCGCTGGCCACCGGGTGCATGGGGCACTGCCATTATTGCTATTTGCAAACGACGCTCGGGGCCAAACCGTATATTCGGGTTTACGTGAATACGGAGGATATTTTCACGGCAGCCAAGTCGTACATCGAGGAACGCGCCCCCGAGCTTACCCGGTTCGAGGCGGCGTGCACGTCGGATCCCGTCGGCTTGGAGCACCTGACCGGCTCGCTGGCCGAAGCGATCGAGTTCATGGCCGGACAGCCGCTCGGCAGACTCCGGTTCGTAACCAAATACCATCATATCGATTCGCTGCTGCCCCTGCGCCACAACGGCCATACGCGCATCCGCTTCAGCGTCAACGCGGACTACGTCATTCGCAACTTCGAGCCGGGCACCTCCCGTTTTCGCGAACGAATAGAGGCCGCCGGCCGGATCGGCAAGGCCGGATATCCGCTCGGATTCATCGTCGCTCCGATCATTTGGTACGACGGCTGGCGCGAGGGCTACGGCGAGTTGTTCGACAAGCTCGCGGAAACCTTGCCCGGCGAAGCGGCGGGAGACTTGACGTTCGAGCTCATTCAGCATCGCTTCACCAAAACCGCCAAGTCGGTCATCGAAAAAAGATACCCGAAGACGAAGCTGGAAATGGACGAAGAGAAACGCAAAAAAAAGTGGGGGCGCTGGGGCCAGCACAAATACGTGTATCCCGACGAACAAGCGGAAGCGCTCCGCGAATGGATCACGGAGCGCATATTCGAGCGTTTTCCCGACTCCCGCATCGAGTACTTCACATAATATCGAACAGCCACTTCGGCGTAATGCTTTGCAGCCAGATGGTAATTTGCGTCATCTTGTCGGTAAACAGGAGCAGGCCCATCAGGATCATCATCGCCCCGCCGACCTTCATCATCGCGTTCGAATATTTCAGAATCCATCTCGCGGTGCCCAGGAAAAAGGCGAGAATGAAGAACGGCAAAGCAAAGCCGAGGGAATACGCCGTCGTCAGGCTTACCCACGTGCCGGGATTGCTGGCGGCAAGCAGCAGAATCGAGCCGAGTATCGGACCGACGCAAGGCGACCATCCGGCGGAAAAGCCGATGCCGAACACGAAAGAACCCAGGTAGCCTCCCGGCTTCCACTTCAGGTTCAGCTTGCGTTCCTTCATAAGCAGCTGCGGCTGAAAAATGCCCATGAGAAACAGGCCCATCAGCACGATAAAGATGGCCGAGATTTTACGAATCGTATCCTGATAATCCCGGAAGGCGTCGGTAAACACGTTGGCCCCGTAGGCCAACGCGAAGAAAACGACGGAAAAGCCGAGAATGAAGAAAAACGTGTGGCTCATTGTCTTCACGCGCATGCTCCGGCTCGTATCCGTCTTGATCTGGTTGACGGAAACTCCGGTTATGTAGGATAAATACGCCGGATACAAAGGCAGGCAGCATGGAGAAATAAATGAGGCCAAGCCCGCCGCGAAGGCGATTCCGACGTTTAAGTCCGCCATTGCGAATACCTCCCGATCTAGGTTCTGATAAACCGCGTCGACGCGATGGACACCGCCAGCACCGCGATGAGCAGCAGCACGATCGTCCCGCCCGGGGCGAGGTTGGCGACGCCGGCGATCCACAACCCGGCGAGCACCGCCGCTTCGCCGATGACGACGACGAGAACGACGGCCTGCTTAAAGCTGCGCGACAGCGCCAGACTGCATGCGGCCGGAATCGTAAGCAGCGCGGATACGAGCAGCGCCCCGACGATCTTGATCGCCGCGCTGATGACGAGAGCGGTTAATATACTAAGCATAATATTAAAATACCGGACTGGCAAACCGCTCACCGCAGCGGCGTCTTCGTCGAAGGTTAGCAGGAACAGCTCCTTTTTGTGGATCAGCACCATGGACAGTACGACGACCGTGACCCCCATGATCACGTAAATGTCCGTATAATCAAGCGTGTAAATGCTTCCGAACAGGTAAGAAGTCACGCTTAGGTTAAAGCCCTTGCCCATCGTAAACAACAGCGAGGCAAGGGCGATTCCCCCCGACATAATGATGGCGATCGACAGCTCCGCATACGTCCGGTACGTTCTGCGCAGCATCTCTATCGCGAACGAAGCGAGAATCGCGAACAGCAAGCCGATCGCGACCGGGTACACGTTCATCAGAAAACCGAGCGCGACGCCCGCGATGCTCACGTGGGCCAGCGTATCTCCGATCATCGCTAAACGCCTGAGCACGAGAAACAGCCCCATCAGCGGAGCGGTTATCGCGATGAGAGCGCCTCCGATCAGCGCCCTTTGGAAAAATTCAGCCGATAAAAGTTCCAAACCGGGTTACCCTTCTTTCCGCAACGAGTGCAGCAAATCCGTGCCCTGGCAATCTTCCAAGTCGTGCGAATGGCGGACGTAGAAGCTGAGCTTGCCGCTTCGCTCCTTCGGTTCCTCGCCCAAGTAGGAGCGCACCATATCCATGTCGTGGGACACCATCAGAAACGTAATGTTATGCCTTTGATGCATATGCTTGATCATGTGAAAAAAGTTTTGCTGCGTCTCGATGTCGATCCCGGTAAGAGGCTCGTCCAGGATAAGCAGCTTCGGATTGTTGATCAGCGCTCTCGCCAGAAACACCCTCTGCTGCTGCCCTCCCGAGAGCGCTCCGATTCTCTTATCGGCGAGATCTTCGATCTTCAGCGCCCCGAGGGCGTCCGCGCAGCGGCCGACATCCTCCTTGGATACGCGGCGGAACAGTCTCTTCCTGCCGTATAGGCCGGACAGCACGACTTCCCGTACCGTCGCCGGAAAAAGCGGGTTGAAATGGCTTCTCTGAGGCACGTAGCCGATCAAATTCCAATCCTTGAACTGCGCGGCGGGCGTACCGAATAGCGAGATCGTCCCTTTCTGGGGGCGGGTGAGGCCGACGATCATTCGCAGAAGCGTCGTTTTTCCGGCTCCGTTGGAGCCGATCAGGCCGACGAAGTCCCGCTCCATGATACGGAAGCTTACGTCCTGCAGGATGGTCTGGTTGTCGTACGAGAACGATACTCCGTCAAGCTTGACGATTTCCTGGTGACAACCGGCCAGCGGCACCATTGATTTCGTAGCTTGCGTTGTCCCGGTTGTCCTCGTTGCTCCCGGTGCTTCCGTTGTCACCGTATTCTCCGTTGCTTCACTTATCGCTCCCGGTGCTTCCGTAGTCACCGTATTCTCCGTTGCTTCCCTTATCGCTGCGCTCATGCAATCCCCTCCTTCCTGAGTGAACACCTAATCCTTATATGTTAGTTCACTGCAGTGCCATCCGCAAGTTTTCCAAATTACGCTCCATCAGCGTGAAATAATTTTCTCCCGCTTTTTCCTGTTCGGACGTTAGCCCTTCCAGCGGATTGAGCACGAGCGTATCTACCTTGGCCTCTCTTGCGAGCGTGTCGGCCAGTTGCTCGGACACCAGCTCCTCGAAGAAAATGTACGGAATGCCGTTCTCTTTCACGAACTTGGCGATCTCCAGCAAGTCCTGAGCTCTCGGCTCCGCTTCCGGCGACAGTCCCATGATCGCGATCTGATTCAAATCGTAGTCGCGGCATAAGTAGCCGAACGCTTGGTGGGAGACGACGATATCGCGGCGCTCGTAACCGGCCAACTCCCGCTCGAATTTGTCGTCCAGTTCCCGGAGCTTGCTCTCCAACACGGAATAATTGCTCTCGTATGCTTCCCGATTCGCCGGATCGACTTGCACGAACGCGTCCCGGATGTTGACGGCCATCACCAGAGCCGACCGCGGGCTGGTCCACGTGTGCGGGTCGACGTCCAGATCGGAGTGGCTGTGTCCGGCTTCATCGCTGCGGTCGGCCTCTTCGCCAGGATCAGCTTGCGTGCCGTGGTCATCTTCTGCTCCGTGGTCTTCCTCTTCGGCGATGCCTGCTTCTTCGCCCTTATGCTCGTGATCGGCTACCGATCCTTCTTCGCCCTCATGGCCATGATCGGACTCAGGATTTCCCCGAATTAGCTTAATCCCTTTGCTCGCCTCGACGGTGAGCACTTGGCTGCCCGATCCGAGTCCGTTCAGGAAATCGTCGACCCAGCCTTCCAGTCCAGCGCCGTTGTAGAGGAACAGCTGCGCTTTGGATGCGGCGTCAAGATCGCGGCTCTTCGGCGTCCATTCATGGGGCTCGACTCCCGCGGCTATGAGGTTCACGACATGGGCGTGTTCTCCGCCGATCTCTTTAGCGAAGAAATACAGCGGATAGAAACTGGTGACCACGTTCACCTTGCCTTCCTCTTGCGAATACGTATCGCTCTTGCCGCAGCCGCCCAATATCGCTACAAACGCCACCGATGCTATAACAAACCATCTTTTTATTGATAATGACTTCATGAGGCTCTCCTTAATCGTAATCTTTTTTATTAACAGATCCGATTATAGGCCGCCGACCGCCCGCTGTCAACTTCCTCTTCTCAAGTTCCTCCTCTCAAGTTGCCCCCCGACCGTTAGTGTCGCGTGGCGTGCTTATTCGGTGCCCCGCAAACCAAACTTGGCCGATAGTGTTGCGTGGCGTGCTTATTTGGTGCTCCGTGACCCGTAACGGGACGTTAGGTTCGCGTCGCGTGCTTATTCGGGGCCCCGTAAACCAAACTTGCCCGATAGTATCGCGTGGCGTGCTTATTCGGTGCCCCGCGAACCAAACTTGGCCGATAGTGTCGCGTAGCGTGCTTATTCGGTGCTCCGTGACCCGTAACGGGACGTTAGGTTCGCGTGGCGTGCTTATTCGGTGCCCCGCGAACCAAACTTGGCCGATAGTGTCGCGTGGCATGCTTATTCGGTGCCACACGATCCTTAATTTGCTGTTAGTGTCGCGTCGCATGATTATTTCGTAAGTGTCCTCGCCTGAGTGACCACTTGGCCGCAGAAAACGGTTAAGAATCGTCGACGAAAACGAAGAGGCATCCGTTTCCCCGCAGTGCTAAAAAGCGCCGGCGAGGGAAACAAGATGCCTCTCTCAAGTAACGTTATTCGCTCGCATGAAGCAAGTCGAATGCGGACACTTCGCGATTTCTTCAAGAACTCTTCGCGATTTCTACACGAATTGTTCACGGAGTCATCGCGGATTTTTCGCGATTTCTTCAAGAACTCTTCGTGATTTCTACACGAATTGTTACGGATTTATCGCGAATTTATCACGAATTGTTCACGGAATCATCGCGGATTTATCACGAATTGTTCACGAATTCTCCGAGGTTTCTTCACCGACTCTTCACGGATTTACACGAACTCTTCGTGATTTTTCGCGGTTACTTCACGCCTTCCCGCTTCTTAGCGCCTTCGTGATTTTTCGCGGTTACTTCGCGACTTCCCGCTTCATCGCGCCTTATTTCCCGCTTCATCGCGCCTTACTTCACGATCGCGCCGTTCGGCATGTCGTCCGGAACCGTCGCGAGCGTCAATTGATCGCCCTTCGAAGCGGCGAGGATCATGCCCTGGGACATCTCGCCTCTCAGCTTGACGGGCTTCAGGTTCGTAACGCAGATCACCTTGCGCCCGACCAGCTCCTCCGGCTTGTAGAACTTGGCGATGCCGGACACGACCTGACGCCGTTCGAAGCCGAGATCAAGCTGCAGCTTAAGCAGCTTGTCGGCTTTCGGTACCGGCTCGCAGGCAACGACCTGCGCGACCCGAAGCTCCACCTTCATGAAGTCGTCGATCGTAATTTCCGGCGCCAGCTCCGGAGCTTCCTCCGCGTTCGCCTCCGCGGGAACGGCAGCTTCCGCGCTTGCAGCGGCAGAAGCCGAGGAAGCGCCAGCCGAGCCGCCCATCGAGCCGGAGATCCAAGCCACTTCTTCGGCCAGATCCAGACGAGGGAAAATCGGGTCGCCTTTGCTGATTTTCGTGCCGGCCAGCTTCGCCCCGAAATCGCGAAGGCTCTCCCATTCGGTCGGCCCGCCTTCCGTCAGGCCCAACTGCGTCCAGATGCGGCGCGGCGTATGCGTCAAGAACGGCTGGATCAGAATCGACACGATGCGCAGGCTTTCCGCCAGATGCCCCATGACCGAGGCCAGCGCCGCGCGATCCGCTTCCTCCTTGGCCAATGTCCACGGCTTCGTCTCGTCGATATACTTGTTCGTCCGCCCGACCAGCGTCCAGATTGCGGATAGCGCCACGGAGAACTCCATGTTCTCCATCGCCGCCTCCACCTTCTCCACCGTCGACAGCGCCGTCCGCTCCAGATCCCCGTCGAATTCCGTTACGCCGAGCTCGAATGGCGGCACTTCGCCGTTGAAATACTTGTCGATCATCGCCACCGTCCGGTTGAGCAGGTTGCCGAGATCGTTGGCCAGATCGTAGTTGATCCGTTCCACGAAGTTTTCCGGCGTGAACGCGCCGTCCGCCCCGAATGGCACTTCCCTTAGCAGATAGTACCGAACGGCATCCAAGCCGAAATGATCGATCAGCTTCACCGGATCGACGACGTTGCCCTTTGATTTGGACATTTTGCCGTCCTTCATGAGCAGCCAGCCGTGGGCAAACACCTTCCGCGGCAGCGGCACGCCGAGCGCCATCAGCATGATCGGCCAATAGATCGTATGGAAGCGGACGATCTCCTTGCCGACGAGATGCACGTTGGCCGGCCAATACTGACGATACGCCTCGTCCGCGTCCGTCCCGTATCCTAGCGCGGTAATGTAATTGGACAGCGCGTCGATCCAGACGTAGATGACATGCTTCGAATCTCCCGGAACCGGAATGCCCCAGTTGAACGTCGTCCGCGACACGGCCAAGTCCTCCAGACCGGGCTTGATGAAGTTGTTGATCATCTCAGTCTTCCGCGATTCCGGTTGGATGAAGTCGGGGTGATCCTCGTAGTATTGCAACAGACGATCGGCGTATTTGCTCATCCGGAAGAAGTAGCTCTCTTCCTTGACCAGCTCCACCGGATGCCCGCTGTCGGGGCTTTTGCCGCCAATGACTTCCCCTGCTTCATTGCGCTCCACGTCGATCAATTGCGACTCCGTATAATACGTTTCGTCCGGGATGCTGTACCAGCCTTCGTACTCGCCCTTGTAAATATCCCCTTGATCCAGCAGCTTCGCGAAAATATCCTGGACGACTTTCGTATGCCGCGGTTCCGTCGTGCGAATGAAATCGTCGTTGGAAATTTCCAGCTTGCTCCACAGCTCCTTGATGCCGACGACGATATCGTCGACGAATTGCTGCGGCGTTTTGCCCGCTTCCTGCGCCTTCCTTTCGATCTTCTGCCCGTGTTCGTCCGTTCCCGTCAAGTAGCGAACGCTGTACCCGCGCAGCCTTTTGTAGCGCGCCATCGCATCCCCCGCCACCGTCGTGTACGCATGGCCGATATGCAGCTTGTCGCTCGGATAGTAGATCGGCGTCGTAATGTAGAACGTTTTTGCCTTTTCCGTCATCTTGCTCATCTCCTTCGCGATTTAAAAACATAAAGCTCCCGTCCGTATGGGACGAGAGCTGCGCTCACGCGGTACCACCCAAATTCCTCCCGCGGGATCCGCTCCCGCGAAAGCTCATTAAGCCGATCTTAACGCCGATCTCCGCGTCGTTCCCTCACCTGCGCGGCCCGCCGCCGCGCCATGCTCGAAAACGATTCCTCCGGGACCATCTTCCAAGGCCGCCCTATGCCGGTTCGCAGCTCCTCCGGCTCTCTGAGATAGTTCGATTCCTTGTACTTATCCCTTCACTGGAAAACAATATTAAGAGGGGGTTCAAAAAGTCCGCTTTTGATCGCGAAGCCTCTCGGGAAGCAGATCCGACATCAAATCTTGAATTCAGCCGTCTCTTCCGGTGCTCGCGTAGCTTCCACTACGCTTTACGGCCATTCCTCATCAACGGTCTTCATCCAACCTTCCCGGATGCATGGGCGAGAAGTTCACCGTCAGGCGAACGACCAGCCTCGGTGCTGAAAACCGAACTTATTGAACACGCATTATAACACCTTTCCGCAAAATATAACCGAACGGATGCCGCCATGTCAAGTCGAGCTCTTGATTTTTGTCGAGCTCTTGATTTTCCGCAAAGCTACTCCTTCGTTTTGCGCTCCGGAACGGGATCGAAGCCGCCCGGATGGAAGGGGTGGCATTTGCAAATTCTTTTGACCGCCAAGTAAGAGCCTTTGGCGGCGCCGTGCACCTCGATCGCCTCCAGCGCATAGGCCGAGCAGGTCGGCAGGAATCGGCACGTCGGCGGCTTCAGGGGCGAGATGAATTTGCGATACGCGTGAATCGGCGCCTGCACCGCGCGTCGCGCGATGCTCATCGCGCCTCCGGCGCGACGCCCGCGGCCGCCTCCCTGCAATCGCCGCAATAGCCGAACACTTCGAATTTATGCTTGACGACTTCGAAATCCCCCGGAACGTCGGTCTCCGTCATGGGACAGAATCGGATCGGGAGCGTCTTCTCGCATTGCAGGCATATCATATGGTGGTGATGATGCTGTTCCTCGCAGCTGAGCTTGAATTTGACACCGTCCTCGAACACGACCTGCTCCACCACGTCCATGTCCAGCAGCAGCCGTAAATTCCGATAGACGGTGTCGAAGCTCAGCCCCGGGTACACCCTCTGCATATGCTCGTACACTTCTTTAGGCGTCAAGTACCCCGAAGCGCCGTCGAACAATTTGACCATCGTCTTGCGCTGCTCGGTAATGCGAAGCCCGTTCCGGGACATTCTCTGCATAATGCGTTCCGTCGTTTCCGTCGTTCCCACGAGATACCCTCCCGCAAAAGCTTTTATTCTTTTACTATGCAGCAAACCCGGGCCCGCGTCAAACGCCTCGAAGAGGCGGGCGAGCTATTAGGCCAACGAACAGGCAATGACAAATGACCGCCGTATAATGTACAACAACCTAAGGAAGGAGATTGATCCGCGTGTCCGATCATCCGAAATGCAACAGCAAAGCCATTTACGATCCGCCGCAAACGGTATTCGAGGATTACTACCATCCTCAGCATGTCGATGTCGTTCATCAGATTCAAGTGATTAGGCGCCATCACTGCGTCCCGGTGTATCATCATAAGACCAGCGTTTCCGTAAAAGACGTATACTGCGGGGACTTCGAAGGGGTAGACGGCCGCGAAGGCGACCTCCGTACGTTGAGCTTGAGAAACAAACGCTGCTAAGCCACTTTCCGGTCCGAGCCCCCGATCGCCGTCCCCGACCCGCGGTCGGGGACGGCTCCTTTTCGCGTTCATCGGGCCCTCTCCGCCCCATGCGGAAACCGCATACATATAATCGCAACTCAAAGAAGCCGTCCCGCGCCGATTGACCGGCGCGAGCGGCCCATAATCCCGATTCAAGAGAACCACGTGTTTACGACGAGCACCATCGTAACGAAAGAAACCGCCGACAGCCCCAGGTAAATGCCCCCTTGACGCTTCTTCAATTGAAAAAAGCGCAGCACGCCCATGCTCAGGAACGAACCGATCAACATAATGAATAAGACTCCCGCGACGAACAAACCGAGCGAAACTTCGGATACGTTCGTAATTTCCACTGCCTTGCCCCCTTAACGAATGCCTGATCCGCTATTCCGAATGTTAGTTTCCTTCTTGCATTATAACGTTTTACGTTTGGATAAACAATTCGTATTCGGACTTTTCCGCGGGCCTCCGCTTAAAGCGAACGACAAGACGGTCTTTTTTCATAATGGCCTTTCCGGACCGCGGATAAACGAGGCACGGAAACCGGATCGTCCGCTTCTTGCCTTCCGGAAGCCCGCTTATTTTTAGTCGCTCCGACGTCGCTAGCAGTTGAAGCAGGCCGACGTCGACCTCGGGCGCAAGCCGGATGGATACGCTGACGAACTTCTCGTCCTGCTTCGTCTCCGCCCGAACGACCGCGCGGTCCGCGTCATTCGTCCCGACTTTGGCGCTCTGCAAAACTTTCTTTACGTAATCGTTTATCCAATTGGAGTCTCCCGTCCCATCCCAGTTTTCCGCCAGCTCCCACGGAATATCCTTGCCGAGCCATTTCCGGAGCTCCTTCCAGTCCGGAAGCGGCCCGCTGTCAAAAAAAGAGGCCATCGCCGTCTCCTCCCCGCTTGAACCATCCGATTGCCGGACCATCGCCCAGACATCTTCCTCCATCATATGAGCCCGAAGTCCCGACCGTTCGTTCCGCCCGGGCGAACCTCTAGGCTTATGCCTTCATACACTGTCAATGAGCTTATCGGGAAGGAGTCGTCATGCCCATGCCCTCCATCGTCGGCAATGTCAAAATCCTAAGCATCGGCAGCAGCGGCGTCGTACAATTCGGCGATGCGATTCAAATCTCTCCTTCTAGCACGAATAAAACCTACGCCGGCGCCGGCTCTTTCCTGACGGGAGATCTGTCTCGCAGCAACAACGCGGTTAGCGCCACGAATACGAACGATCCCGACGTGCAAGATTCCGCCACGAACAATGTCGGGAACTCGGGGGTTATCTGACATGACTTGGAACATTCAGCAAACGATAACGATCTGCCAGCTCCGGATTGACGGCATTACGAACTCTTCCGTGCTGCAGATCGGCAGCGCGGGCAGCATTCAATCTCTGTCTCAACTGTACAATACGGGCGGTTTCACGGAGCCGGCTCCCGAGCTGGGCGAGGAGCTTTCCGCCTTGTCGCTCGTGCCTTTGCCGAATCCGACAAGAAAGGGGCCTTGAAGATGCGGCAGAACCCTCAACCCAACCTGTGGAGCGGCGTCTATCAGACGCCCCAGCCCGGGATGTGCCCGAACGTCGGGCCAACGGGCCCGAATTCTTGGAACGATATCACTCAGCGTCTGCATCGCGCGGAAACCGGGCTTAAGCAGATGACGGACCAGCTCGCCTCGCTTCAGAAGCAGCTGGATGAATTAAAGAGCAAGCCCCCCTTGCACGTCGAATACCATTTCGATCAACTCAAAGTGAACCGTCTGGAAGGAACGCTGAACGTCGGAATTTCGCCGCAGGGCATTCAAGACATCGAATCCCTGGAGACGCCCGGTTTCGCTGGCTGGAAAGCCGCTCCCGGAAGCGGCGACGAAGCGCTGCAGCCTATGCGCGAGCTCCAACAAGAGATGGCCGCATATATGGACGAGGAAGCTGACGCAACGCTTCTCGGCCTCGAGCGGCAGTTCGGAATTTCGCTTGGCGAAGGACTTCGCCAGCAGGTCGTCGCTGACGTCAAAAAACAGCTTAACGAACGGGTCCATTACTACGTTCGATCCGAGGCTTACCCGGCTCAAGGCACGGAGGAAGAAAAGCGCAAATGGCGCGAGGACATCAAGAATAAAACGATACGCGACGTTCAAGGCGCCTTCGTCGCCTATCTGAGCAAGCAGCAACAAACCAGTAAGAACCGGGAAAGGGGGTAAGAGAAGCATGGCGTCTCCATTGTCTCTTCACGTAACGAACGGTCCCGTATCGGTCGGGTGCATCGATCTGGTCGGAGTGTCCAGCTCGTCGGCGCTGCTGCTCGGCGATACCGAATCGATTACGCTGTTTTCTTACTTCGACACGCCACCCGAATCGGTGCTCGTCTCGCCGCTGGCTCCGCTGCCCTTGCCGCAGGGCCAAGGCGTGGCAGCGGGCGAGGCGGCGGGCGAAGGCAGGGAAAATGAGTCATGACTGCAGAAGCACGATACTGATCCGTCTCTTCGTAAACACGGTCAGCGACGCGGGAATCGTGCAGATCGGAGACGGCGAGAACACCGATATGTCCTCGCGGGCGATCGCCGTGCAGCGGGCGATCGCGAATTTCGAAGACGACGAGTTCGCTTTCGAATCTTATCCGATCTTCTACCTGCCCAAGCTTGTTCCGGAGGCCGAAGTCCCCGTGGACTTCAGGAGCGAATCGCCCTGGCCCACCCTGCATATCGGCAGCGTCCGAGCGCTCGGCGTATCCAGCTCCTCCACCCTTCGCGTCGGATGCAGCGGTCCGGTGCAGGGCATCTCCCGGATCAAGCATATCCGGCATTTCAATCAACCGGGATATTCGCCGAAAAACGGGGATGAATCTCCCTGATGGTACAAACGTACAGGACACCCGACGCCCCCCGTCATATGCTGACATTGTGATTCGCCGTCACAAACCACGATAACGGGAGGTTTTCGACTATGGGCTATCCGGTAGCAGGCGCGGCCGGTTGCGGTTGCGGACCGACTTACGGCGGCTTAGGAGCGGCCGCGTTCGTACTCGTTCTGTTCATTCTGTTGGTCATTATCCTTCGCGCAGGCTACTGACCGGGCAACGATAACCGTGACGCAAACGTACGTCCCTCCTTGCGGGGACGTACGTTTGCGTCCGCTCGATTCGTTCAGTCCGTCGGTAAATTCGGCGCAATCCGCCCTAACTTCAAAGCCAGTTGAAGCTGAAGCCGGTCCTCGGGATCGTCGAGGGAAACGCCCAAAATCGCTTGCACCTTCGCCAGCCGGTAAACGATCGTGTTGTAATGAGCGAACAGCTTTTCGGAAGTCAGCTTGATGTTCCCGTTGCAGCGAAAATACATCTCTAGCGTCTCCGTCAACCTTCCTCCGCCTTTGCGGTCCGCCAATTGCAGCGGCAAAGAATAACGGTTCATAAATTGCTCCCGTTCTTCTCCGGAAGGAATCAAATACAAAAGGGAATACACCCCCAGCTTATCGTAAGAGACGACCTCACCCGGCAATCCGCACGCTTCGGCTACTTGACGGGCGCGTTTGGCCTGCGCCCAACTGTCCTTCAGATCCTCCTGTCGCTCAACCGCACTACCCGCATATAGCCTTAGACCGGCCGCTTTAAAATATCCCATGAGTTCTTCCCGCAGATTCTCCAACGACGCGAAGAGTGCGGACTCCTTGTCGACGGCGGTCGGCTTTTCTCTTGAAATCGGCAGCACGGCGGCAAGCTCTTCGCCGACGAAAGCGAGGAGCAGCCTTTCGGCCATGCGCCCACCCCGGGAGCGGCGCCGGCAGCATGCTTCCCGCAGTCGGCTCTCGGCTCCGCCGGCAGGCAGCTCGACCAGCACGGCGACAAGAGCGGCATCGTCCGGGATCCGGCAACTGCACACCTCCGCCCTCCGTTTCCAACCCTCCTCCGTGATGATTTCCCCATTTAACCAGTCGTGCAGAAACTGATCCAATTTCGATTCCTTCTCCCTATCGAACGAATCCTTGCGCGGCAAGACGGTCACGAAACTCCCCCTTCTATCCAAACAACACATCATGTCACATCTCTAGCTCGCATCCGATAATCAACAACAAATATGACTAGATATGTTACGTATTATAACATAAAACTCGCACTTTATTTTACTCTATTCGAATTTCACCCTTTTTTTCGTAATTTTGTTCAATTAAATGGAATTCACTTCGATTTAAGGTTACCTTATATGACGCATCGAATCGAAAAATGTCTATACAAGTCGCACTGCCTATCCCGCCGACTGCTCCCATCTTGTCGAAAAAATGAAAACAAGCTATCGTATACGATATTCCATACCATCGCAGGAATGAGGGAAAACCGTTGACTCGAAGCTCGACGACGCACCGCCGACGGTGGAAATTTTCGACCGTACTGCTCGTTTCGTTCATCATCATGATCTCGCTTCCTATCTCGCTGATCGCCGCCTACTCGGTTCGTTCGTTCAATTCGATCCTGCTGGACAACGCCGCCTCCAGGGCGATGCAGACGCTGGAGCAGATTTCCTATACGGTCGATTCCAAGCTCCGACTGATGAAAAACACCATCGCCACGATCGCTAACGATCGCGACATTATCGCCGCCGCCTCGGCGGCCCGCTTCTCGGCGACGCGACAGGAGCAGCTGGAGCAGAACCGGAAGCTGGAATCGACGCTGCACAGCTACTTTCACTACACGCCGGACGTCCAATCGGTGCTATTCACGTTCCGCGGACAAGGCATCGATAACTACAAAAGCCATTTGGCGATCGACGAGAAGACGATGCGGGATCAAGAATGGTATCACGGCGTTCTGCAAAGCAAAAACAAAGTGCACATCATGGGAGCGGAGACGAATGCCGGCTTGTTCGGCGGCGATCGTTACATAAGCCTCGCAGTCGCCCCCAACTACAGCACCCCTTTATTCGGCGTCGAAATGATCTATTTCGTCTTTCACGTCAGAGAAATCGCCGAGCTGCTTAAAACGAATGTAAGCGATGCCGGGGACAGCTTCGTGCTGACGGAATCCGGCAGCGTTATCGCCTCGACGGACGGCGGAGCGATGGATCGAGGCATCGCCGGCAATCCCCATTTTCGCCAAGCGCTCGCGGGCGGAAGCGGACACTACGTCGAGACGATCGACGGCCGCCAATCGTTCGTCGTCTATCGTTCTTCCGAGCAAGGGTTCAAATACGTTCAAGTGTATTCGTACGCGGGCATGCTGGAGCAGACGAACGCGATGTACAAGCGCATTCTCGTCCTGTCCGCGGCCGCCCTGCTCGTCTTTCTGTTCGTCTCGTACTGGCTCGTCCGCAGCATCGTCAAGCCGCTCGGGACGCTGGTCAATCAGATGGCCGCCGTCAAGACGGGCAACCTGAAAGCCAATATCAAGGAGTCCGGTCCCGTCGAGACGTTCGTGCTAGGCGTCACTTTCAACGAGATGGTCGCGCAGCTCAAAGCTTCGATCCGGGAGATCGAGGACAAAGAGACGCAGAAGCGGCTGGCGGAGATCGCTTCGCTGCAATCGCAGA
>JAEZZE010000370.1 GCA_023418755.1 Bacillota bacterium
TCGGAGACAATCGACGAACGGACGCTTCGAATCGGCCTGCGCACGCTGTCGATCCGGCAGGAGGAGGACGAGTGGGGCGAGTCGTTCGAGTTCGTCGTCAACGGCCGCGCCATTTTTGCCATGGGCGCCAACTACATTCCTGAAGACAACGTGTTCGGACGGCTGAGCCGCGAACGGACGGAGCGGCTGCTCCAAAGCTGCGTGGAAGCGAACTATAACTGCATCCGCGTCTGGGGAGGCGGCTACTATCCCGACGATGACTTCTACGATTATTGCGACCGGCACGGACTGATCGTCTGGCAGGATCACCTGTACGCGTGCGGCAACTACGACTTCAACGAGGAGTTCAAGGAGAGCATCCGGCAAGAGACGGTCGACAACGTGAACCGGATCCGCCACCATGCCTCGCTGGGCATATGGAGCGGCAACAACGAGCTGGAGTACGCGTGGGCTTACTGGGGATGGACGGAGCGGTACGGAGAGAAGCTGCGCGACGATTATTTACGCCAGTTCGAGCAGTTCCTGCCCGAGCTGAACGCGTCGCTCGATCCGAATACGTTCTACTGGCGGTCGTCGCCGTCCTCGCACGGCAATATCGACGATCCGAATAAGGAAAGCGTCGGCGACATGCACTATTGGGACGTCTGGCACGGCCGGAAGCCGATCACCGAATTCCGGACGCTGTTCCCGAGGTTCATGTCCGAGTTCGGCCTGCAATCGTTCCCGTCCCTCAAGACGGTGGAGACGTTTACGCTGCCGGAAGACCGGAACATTTTCTCCTATGTCATGGAAGCGCGCCAGAAGAACGGCACCGGCAACGAGAAAATTCTCTATTACATCAGCGAATACTTCAAGTATCCGAAAGATTTCGAATCTCTGCTGTACGTCTCCCAGCTCATACAAGCCGAAGGAATGCGCGTCGGCGTGGAGCATTGGCGGCGCAACCGCGGCCGCTGCATGGGCGCCGTCTACTGGCAGCTGAACGACATCTGGCCCGGCGCTTCCTGGTCGAGCCTGGATTATTTCGGCCGCTGGAAGGCGACCCACCACGCCGCCAAGCGCTTCTACGCGCCCGTGCTGGCATCGGCCTGCGAGGACGGAACGAACGTATCGCTGCACGTGACCAACGAGACGCTGAACGGTTTCTCCGGGCGGCTCGTCTGGCGCCTGCTCGATCACCGTTCCGAGGTCGTTCGGTCCGGGGAGACGGAAGTATCGGTGGACGAGCTCTCCTCCAAGGAAATCGTGGCCTTGAATTTCGCCGGCGAGCTGGATACGAAAGAGAAACGGCGCCGAAGCTATCTGGAATTCGTGCTGGAGTCGGACGGCGACGAGGTGAGCCGCGGAACGGCGCAGTTCGTCAAGTCGAAGCATTTCGATTACCTGGACCCGCGCATCGCCGTCGAAGCGGCCGAAGACGAGAACGGGGACAGCTTCGTCTTGAAGCTGAGCAGCTCGGCGTTCGCCAAGTTCGTCTCGCTTGATTTGCGCGACGCGGACGCACGGTGGAGCGCCAACGTGTTCGATTTGTCCGCCGGCGATCCCAAGACGGTTACGATCGCGAAAAGCAGCCTGTCGGAGCCGCTCACGCTCTCTCAATTCCGGGATCGGCTCGTCGTCCGCAGCCTTTACGACACGTACGCCTGATCGTTCTCTATCGCTAGGGGCTGTCCCATAAGTATACAGAGTCGTACGAATAGAGGATCGATAGAGAATATTGTCGTGCATGTATCTCCTTCCGATGCTATACGATCCCGAAATGGGAATGGTAAACCCGTTGCAATGTAATTTCAGGACCGTATGAGGCAGTCTCCAGGAGATACATGCACTTTTTCTTATTCGATAATCTTGTACGCCCCTACTTATAAAACAGCCCCTTCACGATGGGCGATCCGGTTCGCCGATCATCGCGGAACCGAACGAGTTCCGGTATTTCGTCGGCGTGATGCCGTTCTGCTTACGGAACAGCGTCACGAAATAACCCGTCCGCTTGAACCCGGTCGCGAACGCGATTTCCTTAACGGACATTCGCGTAGCGACGAGCAGCCTCTTAGCCTCCGCCATCCGCACCTCGTTCAAATAACGGACGGGCGTCCGGCCCATCGTTTCATGAAACAGCCTATTGTAATAGTAGGCGCTGTAGCCAGCCAGCTTCGCCATGGCGGCCAGCGTCCAATCCTCGGCGCATCTTTCCCGGATCCGATCCGCCGACTCGCGAATCGCGTCCCGCCTCGCGGAGGAGCCGACATCCCGCAGATCGCTGGCTTCCGCCGACAGATAAAGCAGCAGTTCGTAGAGCAGCGACGATATTCGAACTTCGTTTTTGCTCGCGAACGGCTCGCTTGCCCGGTACAGGCCGTCGGTCAATCGGACGATTTCGTCCAGCTCCCCTAACGAGAACGCCCACCCGTCCTTTCCTGCGAGGCTTCTGATCCATTCGGTCTCGGGTCCGGCCGAGAAATGAACCCAGCGCACGTCCCACGGGTCGTCCGGATCGGTACGGTATCGCTGCTCGCACAGAGGCGGGTACAGGAATCCGGACCCCCCCTTCAGCTCCAGCCAGTCGGCTCCGATTTTCACCCGGCCTTTGCCCGCGCATACGACATGCAAATTGTAGCCGCCGAAGCTTCCGGGCTCCCGATGCTCGTCGTGGATCGGAAGCCGGGCGTATCGTCCGAGCATTTCGGGGTAGAAGGCATAATAGCGCAGCCCCGGCGGCGGAATGACCAGATGCAGCCTCACTCGCGCGCTCCCTTCCTTCACTATCGCAAAATAGTCGAATCAATGGCAAGATTAGGATCTTTCCATCCTCATTTTACCGGATTAGAATGATTAAAACGATTGCAAAAATCGCAAAAAACTGATCTTATGGATGTGATCCCGTGAAAAAAGCCGTTACCGGGCAGCGAATCGAGCTTGGCGTATGCTATTATCCGGAGCACTGGCCGGAGACGATGTGGGAAGACGATTATCGGAGGATGAAAGAGCTGGGCTTGTCCGTCATACGGGTCGCCGAGTTCGCTTGGACGATCTTCGAGCCGGAGGAGGGCCGATTCTCGTTCGAGCTGTTCGACCGGGCGATCGGCGCCGCGCACAGGCACGGCCTCAAAGTCGTGCTCGGCACGCCGACCGCGACGCCTCCCGCCTGGCTGACGGAGAAATACCCGGAGGTTCTGAACGCGACGAAGCAGGGCGTCGTCTACCGGCACGGCCTGCGGCGGCATTACAACTACAACAGCCCGATTTATCGCGAGCTGTGCGCACGAATCGCGAGAAAGATGGCCGAGCATTACGCTTCGCATCCGGCCGTCGTCGGCTGGCAGATCGACAACGAGCTTAATTGCGAGGTTAACGCGTTCTATTCCGATGCCGACCATTCGGCTTTCCGGGAGTGGGCCAAGCGCAAATACGGCACGCTCGACGCGCTTAACCGCGCTTGGGGAACCGTGTTCTGGAGCCAATCTTATACGGACTGGAATCAGGTGTACCTGCCGAGACCGACGCCCGGCGATTCGCCCAATCCGCATCAAGCGCTCGACGAGAAACGGTTTATTTCCGACAGCGCCGTCTCGTTCGCGAAAGTCCAGGCCGATATTTTGCGCGAAGTCTGTCCCGGGCATTGGGTGACGACGAACGGGTTGTTCGGACATCTGGATAATCATCGGATGACGAACGAGCTGCTCGACTTTATTTCCTACGACTCTTATCCGACGTTCGGCACGATCTACCCCGACGAGGGCGACCGTCCGCTTCTCGATCGCAAATGGAGCCTGAACTTAAGCAACGTTCGGTCGATCTCGCCCAATTTCTGCGTGATGGAGCAGCAATCCGGCGCCGGAGGCTGGGTGAACCGGATGGACATCCCGATGCCCCGTCCCGGGCAGATGCGGCTATGGACGTATCAATCGATCGCCCATGGCGCGGACTGCGTGCTGTACTTCCGCTGGCGCACGGCGACGTTCGGCTCGGAGATCTATTGGCACGGCCTGAACGATTACCATAACCGGCCGAACCGCCGTCTTCGGGAAGCCGCGGCGATCGGAAGCGAGATCGCGAAAATCGGGCCTCGTCTGGCGGGGACACAGGGGCGCGCGGAAGTCGCTCTCGTGCACAATTACGACAACGGCTGGGACGGCGAGCTCGACATTTGGCACGGGCCGCTGACGGGAAGAAGCTTGCTGGAGTGGTTCAAAGCATTGCAGTACCGGCACATTCCTTCGGACGTGCTTCAATTGACGGAGGGTACGACGCTCGCGGATTTGCAGCGCTACCGCATGCTCGTGTACCCGCATGCCGCCGTGATGACCGACGCGCAGGCGGAGCTGTTCAAGCAATATGCGGCGAGCGGCGGAACGGTCGTCTTCGGGGCGCGGACCGGGTATAAGGACGAATTCGGCCACTGCCGGCTCGGCCAGCCTTTCCCGGGGCCGGTCGCCGACCTCGTCGGCGTGACGGTCGAGGATTATACGATCATTAACGGCACGATTCCGGCGCCTTCTATCCAATGGAGCGACGAAGCCGGCGGCGCGGAGACGGGCGAGACCCTCTACGCGGAGATGTTCAACGATATTCTCGCCTCGGAGTCGCCGTCCGTAGAAGTCGTCGCCTCTTACGCTTCCGACTATTACGCGGGCAAACCGGTTCTGACGCGCAACGCTTACAGAGCCGGGCAGGCGTGGTATTACGGAGCGGCGTTCTCCGAAGCCGTCGCCGCGGAGATCGTCCGGCGCAGCGGTCTTCGTTCGCCGCTGGCGGACGCGTGCGAGCTGCCCGAGCAAGTGGAAGTCGCGATTCGGGCCGGCGAAGGGAAAGTCTACGCTTTCCTGCTGAACTACGGCAGCGATCCGGCCGAGCTGCGATTCAAGCGTCCCGCGGCGGATCTGATTACGGGCCGGACGCTTGAAGGCATTCATTCGCTCGAGCCTTACGGCGTAGCGATTCTGGAGTTGGCGGACTCATAACTCACAGTGCAAGCTCGCGATAGACGCGAGCCTCCAAAGGGCCGACCTGAGCGGCGAGCAGCAGCAAGCCGCTCGCCGCGATCGCGCCGGCGGACGAATCCCGATGCCCAAGCGGGAAGATTCGTTCCCGTTCTCTTCATAGTCGTTATCCCCCCGCTATCTCCCGTTGTCCAATTCGAAGATCAGCTCGATCCGAATCGTCTGCTCCGGCCTTCGAAGCTTCCAGTCGATCGCATGCCATTCCCTTTTCGCGCCGAAATGATCGGAATAGACGCGCCGCTCGGCGGAAACCTCCAGCAAGGCGCTATCGTAGCGGATGAGCGCCGTATGGCCGCCGTCCGTCAGGCGAACCGTCCCGTCCGCCGCCAGATCGGGAGGAACGAAGGTGACGATTCGTTCCGTAAAGCCCAGCGGATCGCCTGCGAACGAGACCTCGTCGGTCAACGTTAATCGGCATTCGTCCGTCTTGCGCCACCTGAGCTCGCGAACGAGCGACGCCAGCCCGGGTACCCGATAGACCGGGTGCAAGTCCAGCCGAAGCGAGTCCTCATGATCTTCCGCCCTCGCTTCCAAGACCGCAGCCGCGTGCGCTCTCCCGGCCTCTTGTCCGCGTCCGCCCACGATCGGCACGGAATGGCCCTGCGAGCCGTTGCAATCGTATTCGTACCGGCCCGCGCCGAAATATGCGGCCGTATACTCCCCGCTGCCCAAGTCCGCCGCGAAGGCCGTGCCGTCGACCATCCAGATGAAGTGGCCGACGTCGTTATGGTTGTGAGGCTCGTCGTTATGCCCCCCTTTGGCGGCAAAACCGAAGCAGCGCCCCGTTTCCGTCTCGTAACGGGATAGCAGCCATTGCGCGTCCGGAAAATAACGCGAAGCCGGCCGCAGCGCCGCGGAAGCCGATCGCGAATCTCTCCAGATCCAGTCGCGGAGAACGGGCGCCCACCGATGGCAGTGATCTTCTCCCAGCCCCGCTCCGTAACGCGCGTCGGGCACCTCCATCTCCGGATAGAGCCGGGCTAAATAATGAGTCAGTCCCGTACGGAACGGAATCGCCTGCAGCGAGTCGGAGAAATTGGCGACGCGGTCCCCGCACAAATAAGCCGCCTGCTGGAACAGCGCAATGCTTCCGACCTTCGGCCTCGCGAACAGGTTAATCCGCCCGCCTGTACGCTTGTTCAACAGATCGGCGAAATAGACGAAGTAGCCGAATCCGTAGTTCCAATAGCCGAGCCCTTCGGGACATGCCCCGTCCTCCCCGAAGCCCTCCAAATAATAGTCCAGGGCGGGCAGCGCCTTGGCCAGCACGGCGTCCAGCGTCGCCGGATCCGTCGCCCTCAGCGAAGCGGCGGCGCCGACCGACCCAGCGCATACGGCGGCCCAATTGTGCCTTGCCGTCTCCCATGGATGGGGGCCGTGCCGCAGCAGCGGCTCGATCAGCCGCTCCGTCACCGCCCGGTCGATGTTCTCCGTCAGCTCGGGCGGAAGACGGTCGCCCAGCAGGCAGGCCATCTCGCTCAGCGCGAACCCGGTCTCCGAGGAGAACAAGTCGATCGTCTTAGCGGCGTCCGTCCCCTTCACGTGAGCGGGCAGGCACCACGTCGGTTCGTCGAGAACGACCCGCACCGTCTCCAGCAGCTTCTCGTAAACCCGCTCATCGGCCGGCTCCAGCAAACTCATAAGCGCGAAGGCGTTCAGTCTTCTCCGCCGCTCGAAATACGCGCGTTCGTATTCGAGGCGGGAGCCCGTTCGCTCGAAAATCGAGAACAATTCCTCCGTCAGCTCCGAGACCGGCTCCTCCAGCAACCGTCTCCCCTCCGCGCGAACCTCTGCGACCGATTCCGCGAAATCCGGCGACTTCGCCGCCCGCGCCCAGAAATCGGCTCCGTTCTCTCCATCGGGATAATAAAGCCCATCCGCGCTCCGCCCGATCCATTCCGCCGCTCCGTGTCCCATGTGCGCACCGTCCTATTTTCGATATTCCATAGGCGTTACTCCCGCGTGAGCCTTGAACGTTTTAATAAAATAGCTCAGATTGTCGTAGCCCAGCAGCTCGGCAATTTCCCCGACCGTATGGGACGTCTGGTCCAGCAGCTCCTTGGCCCTGCCCATCTTCATCCTCGTCACGTATTCGATGAACGTCTCGCCCATCACCTTCTTGAACATTCGGCTGAAATAGCTGGCGTTCAGGTGCAGGCTGTCGGCCACCTCGTCCAGAGAGACCCGGCGGTGAAGATTCAGCGACACGTATTTGCACGCCTCCTTCACCTCCGGCCGCTTGTTGATCGAAGCCGCCCGCTCTCCTTCCTCCGAAGCCGCAAGCTGGCCGTTCAACCATTCGCTCAGCTCGCGGACCGAATCGATCGTCGTAATTTCTTTATGCAAGGTGTCCGCGGAATAGCCCGAACGGACATACTGCAGCGTACGGAGCTTAAGCTTCAGATCGAGCAGCAGCTTCAGCACCCAATCCTTTACCGCGGCCGGAGGATATCTGTTGCGAATGACAAGCTCGATCCAGACTCCGGCCAGCCGGCCCGCGTCGGCGTGCCTGCCGTCGATCAGCGCCTCCCTCAGCTCGGAATTGGCGGCGTCGTAATGGACGAACAGGTCCTCCTCGCACAGCTCCTCCGTTCTTTGCTTCGTTACGGCGCCTGCTTCCAGGTAAAACCTCTGATCCTCGTCCGTAACCAGCTCGTGCAAGTTGCGCTTGAGAGCCTTCGTCGCCCCGCATTCCGTGCCGAGTACGAACGACATGCGGATTTTAAGCACGGCCCATACGGCCTCCCGGACGGTCCGGCACAGCTCCGCGGCCCGGTCGTAAGCGTTCGTCTTCAAGCTCGGCCTGTAGGAGAACAGCAGCAGATGCTTCCTTTCGCTATAGGCGACGTGCTGCGTCCGAAGCTCCAGCCCGGCCAGCACCTCGGCCATGACGTTGGCGATGGCGAACCGGAGCGTCTGCTCCGAAGCGAAGCGCTGCTTCGCCCTGGCATACTCCTCGACGTAGCCGATCGCGGGAAGGCATCGCGTTCCCTCCGCGAACAGGCCGAAGCCGTTCGCCTCCTTCATCCACTCGTCCGCCGACAGCAGAGGCTGGTGAATGAAGTTTTTGAACGCCTGCTCCTTGCGCAGCTCCTTGGCGTCGTTCGCCAGCGCATGAAGCCTCAGCCTTTCTCCGCTCATCTGCCGGTCGGCGTCCAAATCCTCCTTGAAACGCTCCAGCATCGGAACGAGATCGCCGGGCTGCAGCGTTTCCTTAAGCAAATACTCCTGCACGCTAAGCCTCATCGCCTGCTGGGCGTACGCAAATTCGTTATGGCACGACAGAATGACGATCCGGGTGTCCGGCTTGCGCTCCTTGATTTTCGCGCACAGCTCCAGCCCGTTCATCTTCGGCATGCCGATGTCGGTAATGAGCACGTCCGGCAGCTCCGACTGCGCATGGTCCCAGGCGACCGCTCCGTTCTCGAACGCCCCGATCAGACGAAACCCCCGGTCTTCCCAATCGATCGACTCCGACAACAGCTCCAGTACGGGATAATCGTCATCCACCAGCATGACGTTATACATAGCCTTCCACCCTCTCGTAAGCGATCGTCACCCGGATCAGCGTGCCGGCTTCCTTGCGGCTCTCCACCGCGATAGAGAAACGGTCTCCGCACAGCATCGCCATTCTCTCGACCACGTTCGTCAAGCCCATGCCGGAGAAAGCCGTCCTTGCGCCGATCACCGCCTTGTCTGCCGCCCCCGCCCTCTGCGCTCCTTGATCGTTCATCGCCCGCCGCAGCTTGCGGTTCAACGCCTCGACGGCTTCCTCGTCCATGCCTACGCCGTCGTCCTCGACCGAGAGATGAAGCACGCGATCGTACATCTCCGCGCGGATACGGATTTTTCCCGCCTTCTGGTTGAAGCCGTGAATCAGCGCGTTCTCCACGATAGGCTGCAGGAAAAAGCGCGGAACCCGCGCGAGCATCGTTTCGGCGGCGATGTCGAGCGACAGCCCGACCTTCTCCTTCTGGCGCAAATTCATCAGCTCCACATAGTGCGCGAGCAGCTCCAGCTCCTCATGCAAGCTGATCTCGTCCGCGTCGCTGTCGATCGTCATGCGCAGCAGCGTCGAGAGCGAGCCGATCATCTTCGCGCTGTCCGAATCCCCGCCCCGCATCACCTTCATGCGAATGGAGTTCAGGACGTTAAACAGGAAATGCGGATGAATTTGCGCCTGAAGCATCTTCAGTTCCGCCTTGCGCTTGCGCGCCTGCGTATCGGACACCTCCGCGATCATCTCCTGAACCCTGTCCAGCATCTGATCGAACAGGAAACCGAGGCGACCGATCTCGTCCGTTCCCCGGACCCCCGATCTGACGCTCAGATTCCCTCTCTGCACGCTGGAGGTCGTTCGCCCCAGCTGGACGAGCGGCTTCGTAAAGGCGCGGAGCAGAACGAGCAGAATAAGCAGAAACGCCGCCAGGGAGGAGATCTGCACGATGAACACCTGATTGAATATCGAGGCGATGTCGACGATCGCCTCGCTGTAGCGCTGCTTGGACACGAGCCGCCAATCGTTGAACGAGAACGGCTTCTCCGTAATCAAATAATTCTCGCCGTCTATCGTCCGAATCGAAGTATGAAGATTTCCCGTCGATTCCCCGGCTTCCGCGAACGTTTGGCCGATCCGCGACGCGTCGCCGCTGGATAGAATCCGTCCGTTCTCGTCCAGCAGCATCACCTCCTGGTCGGAGCTGAGCTTCTCGAACAGCCGTCTTACCTCCTTCTCCATAACGGTAACGACGACGTATCCGTAGATGAGCGAGTCGTCCCGCCTCAGCGTGCGGGCGAGCGACAGCTGGTACGGGCTCTCCTCCGACATATAGGCGAATACGGTCGGACTCGCTCCGATCCAGTGCGAGCTCGGCCACTTCAAGCCGTCCAGCCGTTCGAACCACGGCTCCTCCGTCAGCAGCAGCGGATTGTAATCGCTCGTGGAGTAACTGGTAAAGGACGAGCCGTCGGTAAGCAGCACGGTAACGTAGCTTTTGTCGCTGACGGTCAGGCTGTCGAGCTGCTCGAGAATTCTTTTCCGTTCGGTAAAATTCAAATAAGCGTCGCGGCTCTCGGTATTGCCCGAGACGACCAGCTTGAAATAGCTCGTCATGCCCGCGTTCGTCTGAATATAGTTCGCCATGTTCAGCATGCTGACGAGCAGGTTCGATACCGAGCTCTCCACCAGCAGCAAGGAATCCTTGGCATTGGACACCGCCTGGCGCTGCACGGCGTCCTTCGTCAGGGAGGTGTAAATAAACTGCGCCAGCACCGCGGGAATCAAAATGCAAGCGATTGCGGCAATCATCAGCTTATGTCTGATCGACCGCATTCCGAGCCACTTGTTCATCCGCGGCATGCAAGCTCCCCTCCGTCTACGAGCGCAAGTTCTAAATCCGGTTTTAGGCAAACGGCTCGAACAATAGCAAAGGGAGACAGCGACTGGGCTGTCCCCGCAACATCAGTATAGCACGTTACTTTTTGTTCGCTTCGATAATTTGCTGCGTGCGCTCCTGGCTATTCTTCACCGTGGCGTCGATGTCCTGCTGGCCGAGAATCAGCTTCTCGTATTCCTCGTTGATCGCTTTGAACACCTCGGCTTGGTAAGAAGCGCCCGGCACCATCTCCGAAGCCTTGGACACTTGCAGCGTCTTGATCAGGGAGTCCTTGTCGACCAACTCGGGATTTTTCGTGCCGGCGAGGATCGAATCGATGATCGGGGTCAACTGGTCGCCCGACACCTTGCTCCAGGACGGCACGTTCTTCGCCTGCACCAATTGCCCTTCCGTCGTGTACCAGCGAACGAACTTATAAGCTTCTTCCTTGTTCTTGGAGATGGAGGACACCGCCGTGTAGTCCGTCGTCACCGGAGCGTAGCCGATCGGGTCGCCCGCGTTGTTTTTCGGGAACGGCGCTACCGCTACGCGGAACGTTAACGGGAGGGTGTCGGTTCCGCCGATCTCCGTGTTCATCCAGCTTCCGATCGTCAGCATGCTGGCGGATTGGTTAAAGAATTGATTCCGGTAAGCCAGCTTCTGGGAGATGATATCCGTATAGGGAACGGAGGTTTTGTCCTCCTTCTCCATCTTCATGCGCAGCTCCAGCGTGGCCTTGAAGTTCGGATCGTCCAGATTGGAGGAGCCGTCGGCCTTCAGGATATCGGAGTTGGTCGGCTGGTTCATCATCTTCAGCTTTATGAACTCCATCCAGCCGCCGCCCTGCGGCCCATGGAAGTATGTGCCGTAACGCTTCGAGTTCCCTTCGCCCTTCGTCAGCTGTTTCGCGTAATCGGCGTACTCGTCCCACGTCCAATCGGTCGGTACGGCCAGCCCCGCTTCGTCGAGATGATCCTTGTTCAGCAGCACGTACCAAGGGTTGAACTTGCCCGGCAGCGCGTATACTTTGCCGTTCAGCGTCGTATCGACCTTGTACTCCTCGGCTACCTTGTATCCGCCGTCCTGGGCGATGAAGTCGTCCAACGGCTCCGCCATGCCAAGCGATACGCGTTGCGCGTATCCGGCTGGATCGCTGAACATGAGCACGTCGATCTCTTCTTTGGAAGCGAACGCCAGATCCAGCTTCTTCATCGCTTCCTGCGTATCGCCTTTGTCGCTCAGCACGACGGCCTCGACCTTGACGCCCGGATTCGCTTCCTCGTAAGCCTTCAGCGTCTGCGACCAATTGTACGTCAGCTCCGGCCCGAACGTGTACAGCCGCAGGTTGACGTTCTTGGCCGGCTCCGGCGCCGACGCGGAAGCCGGGGCGGACTCGCTCGGACTCGAACTTGGACTCGGACTCGCGCTCGGGCTCGACGCGTCGTTGTTCTTATTGCCGCCGCAGCCCGCAAGCAAGCCCGCAAGCATGACGCCGGTTGCCATACCGTACAGCCACTTGTGCTTTCCCATCTTGACACCCTCCTATTGATAAATAATCTGGTGTTGACAATCCACATTATAAAGGCGTCTTTCTCGGCCCAAATGTAACTATATTTACCTATAATG
>JAEZZE010000385.1 GCA_023418755.1 Bacillota bacterium
GTCTGGCGGAGGGCGCTTTCCAGCCAAGGACGGGCCTGGCTCATCCGGTTGCCGATAATGACGGCGTCCGGGTTGAACACGTTCACGATGTTCGCGATGCCGATGCCCAGATACTCCCCGATGCGAGCGAACAGCTCCAGAACATCCTGCCTTCCGGAGTTCGCGGCGGTCAGCAGCTCCTCCAGTTCGTCAAGTCCGAGCTTCGATGCCTGCTCTAGCAGCGCTTGCTCGGAGGCGTACAGTTCCCAGCACCCCCGATTGCCGCAGGTACACATTTTGCCATGGGCTTCAATAGACAGATGGCCCATTTCCCCGGAGTAGCCCGCCGAACCCTTGTACAGCGATTTTTGCAAAATGAGCCCCGTGCCGATCCCGATGCCCACGCTGACGTAGACCAGATTGGCGATGCTCCGGCCGGCGCCATATTTCTGCTCCCCAAGAGCACCTGCGTTGGCCTCGTTGTCGATGATAACGGGCAGGCCGAAGCGCTCGGCTAGCATTCGCCGCAGAGGAACGTCCCGCCATTTCAGGTTCGGAGCGAACAGAATCGTCCCGTCCTCGTCGACAAGACCGGGAACGCCGACTCCGATGCCGACGATTCCGTAAGGACTGGGCGGAGCCTCGGCGATCAAGGATTCGATGCACCCGCACAATTGCTCGAACGCCGCTCCCGGCTCTTGGCCGCGCAACGAGGACGTTCTCTCGGCCGCGACGCCTCCCCGCATATCGGTGAGCACTCCCCGAATGTAGTTAACGCCCAGATCGATTCCGATCGCGTAGCCGGACGTTGCGATGAATTCGAGCATCACCGGTTTGCGTCCCCCGCTCGATTGGCCCGTCCCGATCTCCCGCACGAGGGAGCCGTCGATGAGATCCTGCACCAGGCTGGATACGGTCGCTTTGTTGAGGCCGGATTGTTCCGATATTTGCGCGCGGTACAGAGGCGCCCCTCTCAATATGCATTCCAGCACGATGGCCGTATTGATTCGTTTAATGAGCGCTTGATCGCCCGTAGGTGTCGTCATAGCAGGGCAGAAGCTCCTTCGGTTCGAATAAAAAAAGTTTTGGACACGGTTAGTCCGCATAAAGCCGCAGTTTCCATTATATCATAATCAGATTGCTCAAACTTAGTTTATTGGATAGACAAACTAAGTTTAGACGTGTTATGCTGAGATCAGATTAAAAATTGATATCGCTTTCAAGGAGGCCTATATCCGTTATGAGCAAATTCCCTAACGTTCCCAAGATCCAGTACGAAGGACGCGATTCGAAAAATCCGTTCGCCTTCCGCCACTACAACCCGCAAGAGGTCGTGCTCGGCAAAACGATGGAGGAGCACCTGCGCTTCGCCGTCGCTTATTGGCACACGTTCAACGCCAACGGCAGCGATCCGTTCGGCGTCGGCACGGCGGTTCGCAGCTGGGATTCGCTATCCCCGCTCGATAGGGCGAAAGCGCGCGTCGAAGCCAACTTCGAGCTGCTCGAGAAACTGAACGTTCCGTTCTACGCTTTCCACGACGTGGACATCGCTCCGGAAGGCGCTACGCTGGCCGAGACGAACAAAAACCTCGACGTCATCGTCGCCATGCTGAAGGACTATCAGAAGTCGACGGGCAAGAAGCTGCTCTGGAACACGGTCAACCTGTTCACGAATCCGCGTTACGTTCATGGCGCCAGCACGACGAACAACGCCGAAGTGTTCGCGTACGCGGCGGCGACGCTGAAGAAAGGACTCGAGGTCGGCAAAGAACTCGGAGCCGAGAACTACGTCTTCTGGGGCGGCCGCGAAGGCTACGAGTCCCTGCTTAACACCGACATGAAGCTGGAGCTCGACAATTTGGCGCGCTTCCTGCATATGGCGGTAGATTACGCGAAGGAAATCGGCTTCGACGCCCAATTCCTGATCGAGCCGAAGCCGAAGGAACCGTCCAAGCACCAATACGATTTCGACGCGGCTACGGCGATCGCATTCCTGCATACTTACGGACTGAAAGACAGCTTCAAGCTGAACATCGAAGCGAACCATGCGACGCTGGCCGGCCATACGTTCGAGCACGAGCTTCGCTTGGCGCGCATCAACGGCATGCTCGGCTCCATCGATGCCAACCAAGGCGATCTGCTGCTGGGCTGGGACACGGACGAGTTCCCGACCGACCTCGTCTCCACGACGCTGGCGATGTACGAAATATTGAAAAACGACGGCCTGGGCCGCGGCGGCGTCAACTTCGACGCGAAAGTTCGCCGTTCGTCCTTCGAGGACGAGGACTTGTTCTTCGCCCACATTGCCGGCATGGACACGTACGCCCGCGGTCTGAAAGCGGCGGCGAAGCTGATCGAAGAGCGCGTGATCGACGACATCGTGGCCAAGCGCTACGCCAGCTTCGGCGAAGGCATCGGCGCCGACATCGTATCCGGCCGTGCGACGCTGAAGTCGCTGGAAGCGTACGCGCTGCAAGCGAAGCCGATCCGTAACGAATCCGCTCGCCTGGAGCAGATCAAAGCGAACCTGAACGACATTATTTTCGGCGTATAAGAAGGAGACTTCTCCATGAAATATGTCATTGGCGTAGATTTGGGAACGAGCGCGGTCAAGACGCTGCTCGTCGGGCAGGACGGCGACGTGCACGCCGAAGCGACCCGGGAATATCCGCTCTATCATGACAAAGCCGGATGGAGCGAGCAAGACCCCGAGGATTGGGTTACGGGGACGACGGCCGCGCTGCGCGACCTGATCGCCGGCTCCCGCACCAGCCCGGAAGACGTCGAAGGGATCAGTTTCTCGGGCCAAATGCACGGACTCGTGCTGCTGGACGCGGACGGCAAGCCGGTTCGCAGAGCGATTCTATGGAACGATACGCGCACGACGGAGCAATGCCGCGAGATCGAACGGACGCTCGAAGACAAGCTGTTGTCCGTTACCCGCAATCCCGCGCTGGAGGGGTTCACGCTGCCCAAGATCCTATGGGTGAAGCGGCATGAGCCCGAAGCCTTCGCGAAGGCGGCAGGCTTCCTGCTGCCCAAGGATTACGTCCGGCTGCGCCTTACCGGCGAGAAACACATGGATTTGTCGGACGCGGCGGGAACGTTGATGCTCGACGTCGCAGGCCGCGCTTGGAGCGAGGACGTGTTGGGCGCCTTCTCGATTCCGTCCGGCTTCTGTCCTCCGCTCGTCGAAGCGGGAGCGCATGTCGGCGGCCTGACCGCCGAAGCGGCCGGCGAGACCGGGCTGAGGCAAGAGACGAAGGTGTTCGCGGGAGGCGCGGACAACGCTTGCGGAGCGATCGGAGCGGGCATTCTGACGCCGGGGCTGACGCTGTGCAGCATCGGAACGTCCGGCGTCGTCCTGACGTACGAAGAGGACGCTTCCGCGGACTACCGGGGGAAGGTGCACTTCTTCAACCACGGGAAGCCGGATGCGTTCTACGCGATGGGCGTCACGCTCGCCGCGGGCTATTCGCTCAGTTGGTTCCGCAATACGTTCGCCAAGGGTGAATCGTACGACGCGATGCTGCAAGGCGCCGAGGAGATTCCGGCCGGCTCGAACGGCTTGCTGTTCACGCCTTATATCGTCGGAGAGCGAACGCCGCACGCGGACGCCAAAATCCGCGGCAGCTTCGTCGGCGCGGACGGGAGCCATACGAGAACGCATTTCGCCCGGGCGGTCATGGAGGGCATTACGTTCTCCTTGAACGAATCGATCGAGATGTTCCGCGAGGCCGGCAAACAAGTCGACAAAGTCGTGTCGATCGGCGGCGGCGCGAAAAATCCGCTCTGGCTTCAGATGCAAGCGGATATTTTCAAAGCCGACGTGGTCGCGCTCGAGAACGAGCAAGGTCCCGGGCTCGGAGCGGCGATGCTTGCCGCGGTCGGCTGCGGCTGGTTCCCGTCGCTCGAGGCTTGCGGCGAAACTTTCGTGAAGCACGCGCGGGTATACCGCCCGAACGAAGCGGCCAGCGCCCGCTACGGGCAGCTGTTCGAGATCTATCGCCAGGTGTACGCCCAAACGGCGGGCATCAACCATGCCCTGTACGCTTTTCGAAACTAGTTTAATCGGATAAAATGAAAGATGGGCAAGGGATGCCTCCCTTTCCTTCGAGAGCCTTCGCAATTCCCGGCCGGTAAACGGGAGAAGGCTCTTTCCCGTTGTCGGGAAACTTCCGCGCCCGGGATTTCGTAATCTATAGAGATTGAGCATAATAGAGTGTACATGAACCGAGAGAATGAAGCGGAGGGAAGACGTTGGCTGATCTTATCGACGAAGAGGCGACGATCGGACAAGGAACGGACGGCCCTTATCTGTTGAGAGCGGAAATCGAAGAGGCGGGCTACGAGCCGGGGCAGCCCATCGTCCGGAATATCGTTCTGGGCGTTCGGCCCGGCGAGAGGGTCGGCCTGATCGGACCGAACGGCGCGGGGAAGAGCACGCTCATGAAGGGGCTGCTCGGCCAGCTTCCCCATTGGAAGGCGAGAGTCGCCTGGCGCGGCGAGGAGGAAAATACGGCTCGCGACAATGCGCTCTCCTCGAAAATCGCTTATATTCCCGAGCAGCCGATCGTGTACGAGAGGCTGACGCTGTGGGAGCATCTCGTGCTTGCCGCGGCTTCGATCGGCTTGTCCGAGGACGAGCTGGGCGAACGGTCGGACAAGCTGCTCGGACGCTTTCGCTTAAACGGGTTCCGGCATCATTATCCGGTAAAGTTCTCCAAAGGCATGCAGCAGAAAACGATGCTGATCATCGGCTTCCTGCTGAAGCCCGATCTGTATCTGGTGGACGAGCCGTTCATCGGGCTTGATCCGGGAGCCGTGCTGGAGCTGATCGACGCTATGGAGGAAGAGAGGAGCCGGGGAGCGGCCATCCTGATGACGACGCACGTATTGGACTCGGCGGAAAGGCTGTGCGACCGGTTCGTGCTCGTGCACGACGGAGGAACGGCGGCTTCGGGAACGCTGGAGGAGATCGGACGACTGGCGGGCTTGGGTCCGGAAGCACGGCTGTTCGACTGTTTCCATCGGCTCACGGCCGCCGACGACGGGGTGGAAGCATGATCCCCGGCGAAACGGCGTCGAATACAACCCGGCATTCCCGATCGATCGCGAGCTTTACTCCGCCTAAGCTCTTTAGCGAACGTGCGGCCTCCTTTTGGATAGCGGTCTGGAGATGTTGGCGGACGGTGCTGGACTGGACGGTATGCCTTTACATTCTGCTGCCGGGAACGTTCATCGCCGCCGGGATGTATAGAGATTTCATGCGCGATCCGCCTTCGGCACTGGCGGAATTTCCGCTGTATCCGGTTCTGCTGCTGATGACGCTGCTTCAGCTTGCCGGGAAATACAGAACGTTCGCCGAAGCCGGAGACGGTCTGTTCCTTCATCGCAATCCCCGATGGAGGAGGGCGTTCGGAATGATGGGGTTCGCATACGGGGGAGCGAGCCGTCTGCTCGTCGCGTTAGCGGCAGCCGCGGCGCTGTCCCCGGTTCTGCTTCCCGTGTTCGGGCTGTCCTCGGCTTCGTTGGCCGCTTTCGTTGTCTATTTCGCCGCGGCGGGACTGTTCTGGACGATGGTCCGGGACCTGGTCGCGTTAAGCTGGAGGGGATGGCGCAGATGGGCGGCTCTTCTGCCCGCCGGCGCCGCGTTTGCCTTCGGCACGGCTCAATTGGCGGCGAAGGGAGCTTCGAATCCGGGCATGACGCTTGCGTTCGGCGGGGCGTTCCTTGCCGCGGCTTGTCTGATCCTGCTGCAGCGGCTCCGCAAGCGGGGAACGCTGCTGCACGAAATCGCGGTCGAGAGCGAGATTTACGCGGCGTTCGTAAGCTGGATTCTGATGGACACGTTGGAAAAAAAGCCGGTTCCGCGCCGCAGCAAGCCGATTCTGTTCTCCCGTTCGCAGCCGCTGCTGAAGCACCGCAACAAAGACGTCGATCGTCTGGCCGACAGCTGGATGAAGTCGGTCGTTCGCCGGCCGGACATGCTGAAGCAGCTCTTCTATTTTCTGTGGGCCGGAGCGGCCGCGATCGCGTTGTCTCCGATTCCGTTGGCCGTCTTCGTGTGGCTTGCCCTGCCATTCCTTGTCGCGGCCTCGCTTCGAAGGCAATGGAAGCAATGGATGGCCGAGCCGTACCTTGCGTTGTTCGATTGGCAGGACTCGGCGGAGAGCGAGGCTTCCCGCAAAGCGATCTCGCGGCTTGCCCTCCCGCTTGTCCAGCTATGGGCCCTTCTGATCGCCGTTCGGATCGGTTTGTCGATCGGCGGATGGGCTTGGCTCGCCGTCGGGGCCGCTCCCGTCGCCGCCTATTACTGGCTCAGAACGGCGAGCGGGATCCTGTCCTCGTTCTCGGCATCGCGGCGGCAGAGGGAATAGGCGATCCCTATTCCGGGAGATGCTAACCGCAAGCGACGAGCAATCGAACAACGGAAGGATGGAATGCGATGAATCATGCCGCGCTTCTGTTTCAGTTTCCCGGCGAGTCCCAAGCCCGACTGGCCGCCGAGACTTTGGACGAGCTGGGCTACGAGCCTCAACTGCACGAAGGAGGGCGCCTGCATATCCACGTGGAGGACGAGGACTTGACATCCGCCCTGGAGATCGTGCAATGCTACTCGGGACATCTTCTGGAGCACGCGCCGGCGGAGACCGTAGCCGTGACGGATTTCGCCTACGGGATGGACGATATTCCGATTCCCGCCCATACGGTGAACGAGGATTGGGTCGACTCTTATCGTTCAAGCGCGAACGAAGACGCCGGTCTCGATTCGGCGTATCCGACCGACGACGGCTCCTATGACCGATTCGAGGCGACGTGACGAACCGGCAGGCCGGGAAAAAGAAAAATCCGAAAAAGCGCTTGCATTGTCGGCGCTTTTTGTTTTATACTTGACCCGAAACGTTTTGGAAAGGTGTCTGCAGCAATGGCAACGATCAAAGATATCGCTAAAAAAGCGGGCGTATCGGTTACCACCGTATCCCGGGCGTTGAACGGTTACGACGACGTGAACGAGGAAACGCGTAAAAAGATCAAGCAGGTCGCCGCCGAGCTGTCCTACAGTCCCAATGCCGTGGCGAGAAGCCTGGTCTCGAGGAAGACTCGGACGATCGGACTCATTATTTCGGACATTAACCGAGCGGGCGCCAAGGATGCCTTCGCTTACGAAGTGCTCTGCGGCATCAATGACAGGGCGGGGGAATTGAATTACGACTTGCTGCTGTTCAGCACGAGCCCGTCCAAGCAGGTGGAGAAGTCCTACGCGTCGCTCTGCAAGGAGCGAAACGTGGAAGGCGCGATTCTGTCCGGCTTGCGGCTGGACGATCCGTATTTGCACGAAGTCATCGAACAAAATTCCTTCCCGTGCGTTCTGATCGATATTCCGCGAATCGCGGCGAACGTCGCCCACGTCACCTCCGACAGCAAGATCGGCGCTTCTATGGCCGTTCGGCATTTGCTCGAGAACGGGCACCGAAGGATTGCCATGATCAACGGGCATAACCAGGCTTCGGTCAGCCGGGACCGCTATTCCGGATACAAGGAAGCGCTTGAACAGTTCGGGCTTTCCGCCGATGCGGGACTGGCGTACGACGGCGGATTTTCGGAAGACGGCGGGGCTGAGGCGATGTACCAGATTTTGATCCGCAACCCGGACGTGACGGCGGTGTTCTGCGCCAGCGATCTAATGGCGCTCGGCGCGCTCAGGACGCTCGAGAAAATGGGGCTCAAAGTACCGGAGGATATGTCCGTCATCGGCTTTGACGACATTACGATCGCCTCGTACTGCTCGCCCAAGCTTACGACGATCCGCCAGGACAAATACGAGCTCGGCTATCAAGCGGCGCAACTGCTGATCGACATGCTGGAAGAGCGGACGGATAATCGCAAAATCATGCTAAGCAACCAACTCATCGTACGGGAAAGCACGCGGCGTCTCTAAGACGCCGGGAATGCTCCGCTTCGGCTCCGTTCCGCGAATAAAATTCGCGGCGTCAGTTCGAAGAAGTTTTTTTCGGCAAAATCCGAAACGTTTCGGATATTTATCGCCGTCGAAAACGAATAAATCCAATCATGCGAATACGGGATGGGGACAACATGAACTATAGGGTAATCAAGCACAACGATCTATTTCTATTGACGGATGCTCACGGGGACGTTCCGGGCAATCGCGCCCAGGACGGCCTGTACATGAAGGATACCCGGTTCCTGAGCAGAATGGAGCTCACCTTGAACGGCAAACGTCCGCTGCTGCTCTCGTCCGCCGCCGACGAAAACTACGTGGCCCGCATCCGGCTGACGAACGAGCACGAGGAGACGAACGGCGAGGTCAAGCTGTGGAGGGAATCGGTGGAGCTGATCCGGGAAAGATTCATTTATGCGGACGTTCTGTATGAAAACGTCATCATGACGAATTTCTCGACGAAGGAGCTGCGCTTCGAGCTTGGGTTATCGTTCGACGCGGATTTCAAGGACATGTTTCTCGTTCGCGGCTTTCAGCCTTCCGATAAGCTGGGCGAAGTGACGGAACGCGGCGCCGGAGCGACTTCGTGGCATGCGGCATACGAGGGCGCGGACGGACTCCGCAGGAGCACGGCCGTATCTTGGGATAGGGAGGCGGACTCGGTAAACGAACAGGGCGAAGCCGTCTTCCGCATCGGCTTGCAGCCTAAGGAAACGAAGCGGATCGCGATTACCGTCGTTCCTTCCGCGGGAGAGCGCTGCGGCGAAGCGGCCGCGAGCGACGCCGCTTTGGCCGAGCTGCAAGCGGCATACGAGGAATGGAACGGGAACGTCACGAAAATCCAGAGCGACTCGGAGCTGCTCGACAAGCTGTTCGATCGGGGGGTTCAAGACTTGCGCGTGCTATTGACGGACTTCGGCAACGGGCCGTTTCCGGTGGCGGGGCTTCCCTGGTTTGCGGTGCCTTTCGGCCGGGACAGCTTGATCGCGGCATTGCAGATGCTGCCGCTGAATCCGGACATCGCCAGGGGAACGCTCGAGATGATGGCGGCCTTCCAAGGCACCGAAGTCAACCCGTGGAAGGACGAACAACCCGGCAAAATCATGCACGAGCTGCGCAGCGGCGAACTCGCCCGCTCGGGCCAAGTTCCGTTCGCTCCGTATTACGGGAGTATCGATTCGACCCCGTTGTTCGTCCTGCTGGCGGCGGAATACGCGCACTGGACAGGAGACGCGTTCACGGTCGAGCGGCTTCTGCCGAATATCGAGAGAGCGCTGGAGTGGATCGACCATTACGGGGATCGGGACGAGGACGGTTGGGTCGAATACTATCAGGAATCCTCCAAGGGCATTGCCAACCAAGGATGGAAGGATTCCGCGGATTCGGTCGTGCACGCCGACGGGAGTTTCGCGGCGGCGCCGATCGCCCTGATCGAGGTCCAAGGGTACGTCTACCAGGCGAAAACGAGGCTCGCGCCCGTTCTCGAGCGGCTGGGGCGCGAAGACGCGGCCCGCAGGCTGAGAGAGGAGGCCGAACGGCTGAAGCGGGAGCTCGATTCCGCGTTCTGGATGCCGGACGAGCAATTTTACGCCATCGCGCTGGATGCGGACAAAAACCAGGTCCGGTCCGTCACCTCCAACCCCGGACACCTGCTCCTCAGCGGCATCGTTCCGGAGGATAAGGCGCGCATCGTCTCGCGAAGGCTGACGGCGCCCGACATGTTCGGCGGCTACGGCATCCGGACGATGTCGACCGGCTCGACGGGCTACAATCCGATGAGCTATCACGACGGCAGCGTCTGGCCGCACGACAACTCGATGATTCTGCTCGGCATGAGCCGGATGGGATTGAAAGAGGAAGCGTCAATCGTGATCGAAGGCCTGTTGAAGGCCGCCAAGCACTTCGAATATCATCGGTTGCCCGAGCTGTTCTGCGGTTACGACGAATCGATCGGCTACCCGGTTTCTTATCCGGTCGCATGCTCGCCGCAAGCCTGGGCGGCCGGCACTTCCGTCGTCCTCGTCCAGACGATGCTGGGCCTGCGGCCCGACGCGCTGAACCGCAAGCTGTCTCTGGCGCCTTTGTTGCCTCCGGGCATTCGCCGGCTGACCGTCAAGGATTTGCCCGTAGCCGAGGGGCGCATATCGGTTGAACTGAGCCGGAAGGACGACGGGGCCGTTCTAAGAACCGAGGTTCTGGAAAACAGCAGCGGCTGCCTGATCGAGATCGCCGACTGACCCGGTTACCGCCGGATTGAGCGGGCGGCTCGGATCGCGTCGGCGGCACGGGCCGGAAGGTACCGCCGGCTCGGCGTCGCGCCAATCATTCGCCGCGATTCCCTCTAAGCCCGTTTGATTATAGATACTTGCTTTATACAAAAAGGGAGGAAGGTTTACCATGAAAAAAAGATTATCGATTACGCTTGCTTCGATGCTGGCTCTTTCCTTGGCCGCTTCCGCTTGCGGAAACGGCTCCGGAGGCGCTTCTTCGTCCTCTTCTCCGTCCTCTTCTCCGTCCCCTAGCGCGCCGGAATCGTCTTCGCCCGCTCAGGAGCCCGTCGAAGTCACGTTGGCGGGCTGGGGCTCTTCGCCGGAGGAGCAGCAGCTGCTGCAGCAAGTGCTGGATGAATTCCAGGCGAAAAATCCCGACGTCAAAGTCAAGTACGAGGTCATCGCGGACCAGTACATGGACGTAATCAAAACCCGCTTGATCGGCAACGAAGCGCCGGACGTCTTCTATCTGGACGCTTTCGAAGCGCCCGCCCTCATTGAGAAGGACGTTCTCGAGCCGCTCGACGGATACGTTACCCCCGAGTTCGACCTGGACGATTTCGAAGGACCGACCGTGAACGCGTTCAAAGGGGGCGACGGCAAAATCTACGGCTTCCCGAAGGACACTTCCACGCTGGCGCTGTTTTATAACAAAAAAATGTTTGCCGACGCCGGCATCGCGGCTCCCCCGGCCACATGGGATGAACTGCTGGAAGTTTCCGAAAAACTGACCAAAAAGAACGGCAGCAAGGTCGAGGTATACGGTCTCGGTCAAGCGCCGGAGCTTGCGCGCCAGATGTTCATGATCGAAGCGTTCGGCGGCAAGCTCTCCGACGATCAAGGCATGGCGGCGTTCGCCACGCCGGAAGGCGAGAAAGGACTCGCGCTCGTCATCGATCAGCATCTTAAAGCCCAAACGGCGGGTCAGCCTTCCGACGTCGGCTCGGGCTGGGGCGGCGAAATGTTCGGCCAGCAAAAGGCGGCGATGGTTCTCGAAGGCAACTGGGCGATTCCTTTCATTCAAAGCAACTTCCCGGACGTCGACTTCGGAACGGCGGAGGTTCCGACGGTGAACGGGAAAAAAGGAACGATGGCCTTTACGGTCGCCTACGTCATGAATAAAAATTCCGCCAAGAAAGAAGCGGCATGGAAGCTGCTCTCCTATTTGACCGGCAAGGAAGGCATGAAGACATGGACGAGCAAAGGGTTCGCCCTGCCTACCCGGAAGTCCGTCGCCGCCGAGCTCGGCTACGATAAGGACGCTCTGCGGGGCGCGCTCGTCGCGGGATCGTCCTATGCGACATCCTGGCAAGCGGGAGCTACGCTGCCTACGATCATGAATAACTTCAACAATCAATTCGTCGCGGCTTATACGGGCGGCTCCACGCTGACCGAAGCGCTAAGCAAGGCGCAGGAAACGGCGAATAAAGAAATCAAGGCGGGCCAATAAGCGGCCCGATGCGAATTAGGGACGCGGCGCCCGGCCGGCGCCGCGTTCTCCCGCTTTGCCGCGCGCGTTGGCGTGAAACGAGTGAAGCCGCGCGCCTATAGCCGGCTTTAGTCATTTCACGCCCCAACCGGGAGCGGTAGAAAGGAGCTCTCAAGATGGCCAAGTCGCTTTCCAAATCGAAACTCAGGGACGCCGTGTCGGGTTACTCGTTCATGTCGCCCGTCATCGTTATTCTCGGCTGCTTCTTGCTGCTGCCGATCGCCTACGCCGTTTTCCTGTCGCTCCATCGAGTGAACTTGCTCGGAGCGGTCAGCTACAAGTTCGCCGGCACCGCCAACTTCGAGCGAATGATCGACGACCCTAGATTATGGATCGCCCTGAGGAACACCGCCAAGTACGCGTTGATCGTCGTCCCGTCCCAGACGGTGCTGGCATTGGCGCTCGCTTCGATTCTTAATATGAAGCTTCGTTATCGAAATTTCTTTCGGATCGCCTTCTATTTGCCGACGGTAACCTCGTCGGCCGTGCTGGTCCTCATCTTTATGTGGATCTACAACAGCAACGGCCTGCTTAACTTCTTGCTGGATCTGGTCGGACTGCCGACCTACAACTGGCTCGGAGACCCGTCCGTCGCGCTGCTCGGCATCATGATCATGAACGTCTGGTCGACGGCTCCTCTTTTCATGGTGATCTACCTGGCCGCGTTGCAGGATATTCCGCAAAATCTGTACGAAGCGGCCGATATCGACGGGGCGAACGCCTGGCAGAAGTTCCGGCGCATTACGCTGCCGCAGCTGAAGCCGGTCACCTTCTACGTCCTCGTCATGGGGATTATCGGGACGTTCCAACTGTTCGACCAGTCGTATATTTTCTCCGCGGGCTCCGGAGGTCCGAACAACGCGACGCTGACGATGGTGCTGCTGATCTACCAGTACGCGTTCAAAAACTTGGACATGGGATACGCTTCCGCGCTGGCGTTCCTGCTCGCGGTCGTCATCATGCTCGTTACATTGATCCAGCGGCTGTTTTTCAAGGAAGAGCGGATGAATTAGAGAGGAGGAGAACCATGCGTTCGATCGATCGTTTCAAGCCGGTATTTTACGTGCTGCTGGGCATCTACGCGGCGATCACGTTCATTCCGTTTCTGTGGGCGCTGTCCGCATCGTTCAAGTCGCTGCCGGAAATCGTGTCCGGCGGAATGCATCTCATTCCGAAGCATGCGACGTTCGACAATTACCGGACGATCTTCCGGCAGGAGCCGCTGTTCGGCCGCTGGTTTCTGAACAGCTCCTTCATCGCGCTGTCGGTTACGGCGTTTAATTTGCTGTTCAACTCCATGGCCGGCTATGCGCTGGCCAGGATCCGCTTTCCCGGAAGCACGCTGATGTTCTACAGTATTCTGGCCATGATCATGATTCCGGGACAGCTGACGATCATCCCGAGCTACCTGATTATCAAGGAGCTGGGCTGGCTCAATAGCTATCAGGCGATAATCGTGCCGATGGCCGCGCAGGCGACCTACATTTTCATGATGCGGCAGTTTTTCATCAACTTTCCGAAGGAACTCGAGGAAGCGTCGGAGCTGGACGGGCTCGGCAAGCTCGGCCTGTTCTTCCGCGTCGTCCTGCCGCTCGCCAAGCCCGCCTTGGCGGCTCAGACGATCTTTATTTTCATGGGGGCGTGGAACGAATTTCTGAAGCCTCTCATGCTGATGTCCGACAAGGCGATGTTTACGTTGTCGGTCGGTCTGAATACGTTCAAAGGACAGTACATCAGCTTCTGGAACTACATTATGGCGGCGTCGATCATCATGACGCTTCCGGCTTTGCTGATCTATATTTTCTTTAACCGTTTTTTCGTGCAGGGGATCACGTTCACCGGCACCAAATAACAAGAAGGGACGCGCCGGGCCGGTCTTGGCCTCTGCGCGTCCATTTATTCGTTTCGCGCAGCGTGCATTCCCGCCGTATATCCCGTCGAGAAAGCCGCCGTAATGTTGTAGCCGCCGGTGTAGCCGTGGATGTCGAGCACCTCTCCGCAGAAGTACAGACCCTTCGTCAGCTTCGATTCCATCGTCTTCGGATCGATCTCCTTCAGATTGACGCCCCCGCCCGTCACGAAAGCATCCTCGATCGACAGCGTGCCGTACACCCGGACCGGAAACCGTTTGATTCGCCCGGCGAGACGGCTCCACGCCTGGCGGGGCAGGTTGTCGTAGGTGACCGATTCCGCAAGCTCGGCTTCGCGCAGCAGCGGGGGTATCATTTTCTCGGGAAGACAGCCCTTCAGCACGTTCCTGATCGCTTTCCTCGGCTCCAGCTCCGCAAGCTTCAGCGTTCCGGAATACACTTCGTCCTCGCTCTTGTCGGGCATCAGATCGATCGACACCTCGACGTTCCCCGTCCCCGACGCCTTGAGCTCTTTAACGACGAACTGGCTGCACCGCAGCGCGATCGGGCCCGACAGGCCGAAATGAGTGAAAATCATGTCGCCGCGGTGCTCGACGATTCGCTTGCCCTTCGAGCTCCAGACGGATAAAGAGACGTCCCTTAGGCTAAGCCCCTGAAGCTCCTTGCTCGCAATAAACGGTTCGTTGGAGGTCAGGGGAACTTCCGTCGGGAACAGCTCGGTGATCGTATGCCCCGCCTTCTCCGCCCACGCATAGCCGTCGCCGGTAGAGCCCGTCTGCGGCACGGATTTGCCGCCCGAAGCCACGATGACCGCGCGGCCGCCGATCGTCTCTCCCGAGCACAGCCGGACGCCCGCGACGCGGCCGCCGTCGTACAGCACGGCGTCCGCCGGAGCGTTCACGCGAATGACGACGCCTTGCTTGCGCACCTGTCCGACCAAAGTATCGACGACCGTCTTGGCCCTGTCCGTCACCGGGAACATTCGGCCGTTATCCTCTTCCTTTAAACGGATCCCCAAATTTTCAAAAAAGGCAATAATGTCCTTGTTATTGAAGTTGGCGAAGGAGCCGTACAGAAACCGGCCGTTCCCTGGAATGTTCCGGATCAGCTCGTCCTGCTCCTTGTTGTTCGTCACGTTGCACCTGCCGCCGCCGGATATGCCGAGCTTGCGCCCCAGCTTGTCCCCCTTGTCCAGCAGCAGGACTTTCGCGCCGTGCTTGCTGGCGGCGATCGCGGCCATAAGGCCTGCCGAACCGCCGCCGATGACGATTACGTCGTAGTCCATGTCGGTTCTCCTGACTAGTTGGTTATGGTTAAAGTGTATCACCGGGAATCTCAAACTCAAAGCCCGGAGTCGCGAAGAAATTCGCGCAACGGGGTGAATCGCGAATTATATTTCTCCCTTATATTGTAACGCATGGAGAGATGTGCTTTAATCTAAGTGATTCTTATAGAAAAACGGCAATACGTTTAGTATGGCTAAGAATGGGTAGAGGCCGATCCGTCGTTGCGGGAGGTTTGCTGGATGTGGAAAGAGTCGCTGCTGCAGATCCTGATTGCATTTCTTCCCGTTTTTATGTTCATGGTCTGGTACGCCAAGCCTGAAAGACTCGGTTATTCGCGCGCTTTCATCGGAGTTTGCTGCGGGCTGGTCATGCTCTTGAACATGAATTTTACGACTGTAACCAATCATGGCGTCCATTTCGACCTGCGCCAAGTTCCCTTTTTGATCGGATCGATCTATGGAGGGCTTCCGATCGCTTTCGGGCTGCTGACGGTCTATATCGTTTCGCGGCTATGGGAGATCGCGCACCGGTGGGAATATTTCGTTCTCATCGGCTTCCTGGCGATCTATATTCCCGTGCTTTACTCGAACATACCCGGATACGGGGCGCGCAATCGGCGGGGAAAGCTCAGGCTTGTCCTCTATTTCTGCTTGTTTCTTTCCTTGTTCCAGATCTCGTCCTACCTTATAGAAATGCCGCGAAGCTTGGCCGGGGAACTGTCGGAGGTCGCCGGCGTCCTGTTCGTTTTCGTAACCGTATTCACCGCCGTGACTCTTCTATGCGCCCACTTCATCGAGCTGAGCTTCGAGAGAATTCAACTGCAGGTGCAGTTGCACGACGTCTCGCTCAAATACCGCAAAGAGATGCGCAGATTGCAGCAATTTATCGATAATTCCCCGTTGATGGTCATTTTTTTCGACAACGAAGGGCGAATTACCCATTTGAACGATATGACCCTGAAAATCGCTGCGCCGCTGGAAAGGAAAGATCTGCTGGGGCATACCTACTCCGCTCTACTCCAACGGCTGGGGACGGCGATCGATTTCGATCCGATGGAGCGGATTCTGCAGGGCGAGGAGAAGCTGACGGAGATTGTCAGATTGAACGATCGCATGTTCTATACGATCTACTGTTCGATCAAAGACATGCCGTCGCAGGGAACGGACGGCATGCTGTTCATCGGGCACGACGTGACCGAGCTCCATCGCCTGCAAGGAGAGGTCGACAGGATGGAGAGGCTGAGCCTGGTCGGGCAGATGGCCGCGAGCATCACGCACGAGATCCGCAATCCGCTGGCGGTAATCCGCGGATTCGTGCAGCTGCTCAACGAGCGCAGCCCGGCGGAGCAGAAAACCTACTTCCGCATCGTTCTGGAAGAGCTGGACCGCACCAACGCGATCATCAACGATTTCCTGTCTCTGGCCCAGAACCGCATCGTCGAGAAGGAGCCGTCCAATCTTAACGAGTTGCTTAACGACCTTCTCCCGCTGATCTGGGCGGACGCGAATATGAGAGGCCAGAGCATCGATCTGCGGATCGACGACAGCATCGAGCCGATTCCGATGAACAGCAAGGAGATGAAGCAGCTCGTGCTGAATTTGTCGCGCAACGGAATGGAAGCGATGAACGATAAAGGCGTGCTGAGGATCGAGACGATAAACCTACCGGACGCGGTGCAATTGCGAGTCAGCGACAGCGGCGTCGGCATTCCGCCGGAGAAGCTGAAGCAGCTGTTCGAGCCTTTCTTCACGACGAAGGCGAACGGTACAGGTCTCGGCCTGGCCTTGTGCTTAAGCATCGTGGAGCGCCACAACGGCAAAATTCAAGTCGAATCGAAGCCGGGCGAGGGGACGACCTTCATCGCCGCCTTCAATAAGCCCGAAAGTAAGGCATGATTTTCTCCCAACTGCCCGGGTTACCGTCTTGTCCGGCCTTACGGATAACCTCCCGTCCCGGCTGCGCGGATAGCGGCCCTTATTTCGGTTACACTACGGGTGAATCGACCAGACAAGGAGGACGTTTCCATGCCCAGTAAAGAAGGACCGTCGAAGTCCGGCCGGCCGGCCGAAGATCGCAGCAAGAGCAAAGTGTCTCCGTTATCTCCCGGCTACGACAAAAAGCTCGACGGTCCCAACCGTCCTTCGACTTGACCATGGACGGCCGCGGAAAGAAGACCCGGCCCTATGCGGGCGCCAAGCCCGCGACGGGGCGCGACGATCCGGCGCTGGATCCTTTCGAGATCGAATTCCTTCCGGAGTTCCGCCGCGGCCGCGGGCCGCGGGAGCCGTTCGTGAACGAGCACGGAGTCGTGATCGGAGACCACGATTACGAGTCCGAGAAGTCCCCGCTTCAGCGGTGGAGCACGGAGACGGATCCGTCCGTCATGGCGGGAGAGCAGTGGGTGCATCCCTATAAGGATATCGGTTTTCTGACAAGCGAGAATCGCGCGCTGTTCGAACGGGGGGTCTCTTCCTCCCGTCCGTTCGCGCATCCGACGCATTCGTCCGCTTCGGACATCGACCCGGACGAGGACGCGGGCTATCCGGTGCCGGAAGTGTTGGACGAGCCTTGAACGGCATAACGGAGGGGGCCGATCGAGCGAAGATGGGCCTCGGGCCGCCGTACCGGCTTTGACGGAGCTTGCGGCGGCGCGGTATAATGAAGCATAGCGGAATATGCATGCCGCCAATTCCCGTTCGGAAAGAGAGGCGCCTTATCATGTCGATGTCTTTCGAAAGATATATGCTGGATATGATTCAACCGATGCGCGACGACTTGACGCGAATCGGCATTCAAGAGCTGAGAACCCCGGAGGAAGTGGAGGAGAACCTTCCTTCCGCCGCCGGCACCGCGCTCGTCGTCGTGAACTCCGTATGCGGCTGCGCGGCCGGACAGTGCCGTCCCGGCGTTGCCGAAGCGTTGAAGCACGACGTCGTTCCCGATCATCTGTTCACGGTGTTCGCGGGGCAGGACAAGGAAGCGACGGCGAAAGCCCGGGAGTATTTCCTGCCGTACCCGCCGTCTTCTCCTTCGATCGCGTTGATGAAAGACGGAGAGCTCGTGCACTTCATCGAGAGGCATCAGATCGAGAACCGCAGCGCGGAGGAGATCGCGGCCGATTTGACCGAAGCCTTCGACCGCCATTGCCGATAATGAAGTCGTTCCCGGAGGCAGAGGCCGCTCGCGCCCGAGCCGCCGGGTTATTTTTTGCGTTATAAGGAGGATGGCGTTAAATGGCGACTCTTCAGCAACAAATTATCGAGAAGCTCGGCGTCAAGCCGACGATCGACGTCGACGAGGAAATCGCGCGCAGAGTCCGGTTCCTGAAGGATTACGTCGTGCAAGCGGGGGCGACGGGTCTGTTGATCGCGATCAGCGGCGGGATCGACAGCGCGGTGGCGGCCGGATTGTGCAAGCTCGCAACGGACGAATTGTCTCGGGAGACGGGCAAAGAGTACATCACGCTGGGAGTGTTCCAGCCCTACGGGGAGCAGGAGGACATTCAGCATAGCTACGAAGTGGCCGAAGCGTTCCGGTTGACGCACAAGGTCGAGACCAATATCGAAGACGCGGTGGACGAGATCGCGCTGGAGACCGAGCATGCGTTCAAGGCGCTGCATATCCATCGCCATATCAGCCGCGCCGGCAAGGGGAACGTCAAAGCCCGCACGAGAATGGTCGTTCAGTACGCGCTTGCCTTCGATATGAATTTGCTTGTCGTGGGAACGGATCATGCTTCCGAAGCGCTGACGGGCTTTTTCACGAAGTGGGGAGACGGAGCCGTCGATATTACTCCGCTCAGCTCGCTTAACAAGCGTCAAATCCGCGAGCTGGCCCGCCGGCTGGGCGTGCCCGCCAGCGTCGTAGACAAGGTGCCGACCGCCGGGTTGTGGGAAGGGCAGACCGACGAAGGAGAATTGGGCGTCAGCTACGAGGACAACAGCTCTTATTTGGAGGGCAAGGACGTCGACCCGAAGGCCAAGGAAATCCTGGAGAAGCATTACATGCGCTCGCAGCATAAGCGGCAGCCGATTCCGGGGATCTGAGCTTACGGCATGATCGTCGGAATCGGGCTGGATGTCGTCGAGATGGCGCGAATGGGGAAAATCCTCGAGGGACGGAGCGGGTCAAGGTTTGTCGACAAGGTGCTGACCTTGGAGGAACGCAAGGCGTGGGAGGCTCTGCCGCACCGGAGGGCTTTAGAGTACGTGAGCGGCAGGTTCGCCGTTAAGGAAGCTGTCGTGAAGGCGCTGGGATGCGGAATCGGGGCTACGGTCGGCTTTCAGGATATGGAAGTGACTCCGGACGAGCTGGGAAAGCCGGAATGCAGGCTGTCCCCGGCTGCGATCGACCGTCTCGGCTGGGGAGACTCCGATTACCGGCTGCATATCGCGATTACGCACGAGCGCACCATGGCCGCGGCCACCGCACTAATCGAAAAACGATAGGAACGGCAGTCCGGCAGGTATCTCGGCCGGACTGTTATTAATTGGATTTGCAGATTGAGATCTGGTAATTTACGCCTGCCTATTCGTGACGTATAATGGAAGAATGCTAAGGGGATGAAATGCATAATTTTATCCGGATAGTGGGGCATGGACGATGAGAACGAATTATATCACGATTATGATGAAGCACTTCGAGCAGATGAATATCGAGGTTGCCGCGGCGGCGGAGACGGAGCTGGACGCCTCGTCCCTGAAGGACAAGGATAGCGTGTACGATTGTCACCGGTTCCTGTTCGTCAAGTCGGGGGAGGGCAAGCTGTTCGCCCAGAACAAGGAAATTCCGTTCGAGAAAGGCAGGCTGTTCATCCTGCTGGCAGGAATGCCTCATCGCATTGCGCTGGAGACGGGCGGGACGGCTACGCTGCAGTGGTGCCACTTTCGCAGCAGCTACGAGGATCGCGACTTATACCGGACGCTGCAAATTCCGTTCCATATCCGCGTCGAAGACGAGGAGACGGTCTCCGGAATTTTCGTCCGCTTGTTCGAAGAATTGGCTCGCAACGGCCTAACCTCCAAGCTTAAAATCAAAGCGGCGATGCTGGAACTGATCAGCTACTATTTGGACAGCCTTTCTCTTATCGATAACAACGCGCCGACGGACGATCTGCAGAAGATCGACATGGTGCTCAAATATATCGACGAACATCTTGCGGATAACATTACCGTCGAGAACATGGCCAAGCAAGTCTACCTTCACCCGAATTATTTTATCGTGTTCTTCAAAGGCATTCTCGGATATTCGCCGATTCAGTACGTCAATCTCAGACGGATGGAAATCGCCAAAAACCTGCTCCTTAGACCGGACAGCAACGTCTCCTCCGTCGCGGGGCAAGTCGGCATGCAGATCTATTACTTCTCCAGAATGTTCAAAGCGCATACCGGCTTGACGCCCAGCCGATTTCGCAAGCAGGCGGCATTCATCGCCGCTTCGTCCAAGGCGGCGCGTACCGAGGGGGAAGAGGGAAACGGTTTTGACGAATAGAGCAGCGGGAGACGGGGAGTTGACGGACATCGAGAACAAGCTGTATTTCGGCGAAAGCCTGCTGCGGTGGTATCGCAAAGAGCGGCGCGATCTGCCCTGGAGAAGAAGCCGGGATCCTTATCATATATGGGTATCGGAGATCATGCTCCAGCAGACGCGCGTGGATACGGTCATTCCGTATTTCAACCGGTTCGTGGGGCGCTACCCGACGCTTCGGCATTTGGCCGAGGCGCCGGAGGACGACGTGCTGAAGATTTGGGAGGGGCTGGGCTACTACTCCCGGGCGCGCAATCTGCAAGCCGCCGCGCGGGAGGTGGTCGAGCGATACGAAGGAGAGGTGCCTCGCGGCAAGGCGGAGGTATCGGGATTGAAGGGCGTCGGGCCCTATACGACCGGGGCGATCCTCAGCATCGCGTACGACCAGCCGGAGCCGGCCGTGGACGGCAACGTGATGCGGGTGCTGTCGCGGTACTTCTGCCTGGAGGACGATATCGCCCGCCCGGCGACGCGGGTTGCGATGGAGGGCCTGGCCCGGTCGCTTATCCCGGAGGGCCGGGCAGCGGATTTCAATCAGGCGCTAATGGAGCTCGGGGCGATGGTATGCACGCCGAAGTCTCCGTCTTGTCCGTCTTGTCCCGTCGGGGAGAATTGCGAAGGCAGACGACAGGGCCGGGAACGGGAGCTTCCGTTAAAGACGAAGGCGAAGAAGGCCAGGCCGGTCTTCCGTCTGGCCGCCTTGATCGAGGGAACCGGGGCGCTCGCCGGCAAGGTTCTCGTCCGGCAACGGCCGGAGACCGGGCTGCTGGCGCAAATGTGGGAGCTGCCCCATATCGAAGTGCCGGACGAAGACGCGTGGAACCGGCTGGAAGAGGGAGCCGGGCTGCTGGAGGCGGCTCTCGGAGAGGACGGCGTCCGCGTGAAAGCGGGGAACGAGGCCATCGGGGAAGCCCAGCATATTTTCACCCATCTCGTCTGGAAAATCAAAGTGCTCGGCGCCGCCGCTCTCGAAGAGCGATACGTCGCGGACAGAACCGATTATCGCTGGATCGGTCCGGAAGAGTTCGAAAGCTATGCTTGGCCTAACGTCTTCCGCAAATTGTTAACGGAATATTTCCTCCGTACTCAGCGCGAATAAACAGCCTGCCGCGCAAGCCGGGCGGCGGGAAAAGAGGGAGGCTGTCGCGTAAAGCCGATGCGTTCGGTTTAGCGATAGCCTTCTTTTTCTATGTTTCTTAACCATTTGTTAGCGAAAAACATGCCCGCCTCATAATCATTAAGCGAAAGATCTAATAATTCCCGCTTACTGTATAGGAAGATGAGAAGCGTATCGACGCAAGCAAGGAGGAGGCTTTCCGTATGCAGCGCCGACTTCCTGAAGCGAGGAGGCATGACGTGAAGCTAATGCAGTTCTACAGGCGGCTTTTTCTGGAGGCGGTCAGCGCCTACGAGCCGGTATGGGAAGAAGAAGCCGTATCGTTCGGCTATCGTTGGCATAAGCGGAATTATCCGTTGAAGGAGCAATTTCAGATCCGGGATATGGACCCCGGCGATCCGGCGCTCGTCTATTCGTTGATCTTGCCGGAAACCTATCTGGGCACGACGATCTACGAGGAAGTCCGAAGGTATCGGTCCGAATGCGAACTCTCCATCGTCATTTTGGATCGCCGAGTTTGGCTTAGCGCGACGCTCCCGGCGAACAAGCTGCAGGATTCCCTGATGGGCTTCCTCAACCGTTCGCGCGGAGAGCTGATGAACATCATAGATTGCGTCATTCGGCTGCCCGAAGAGACGGGGCTTGACGAACGGACGGTTTCAAGCCACTCTAATAGATGAGGAAGCGCTTTTACGAAGGATTAAAAATGGCAGACGGACAGGGGGGAGCGGCTTGATTCGAGTCAGCGATTCAAGATTTAGGCAATTAAGCTACATCGGCATTACGGAGGAAGATCTGGCCCTATTGAAGTCGAAGCAAGCTCGGTTCTCCGAAATCACGGATCAAGTCGTGGACGAGCTCTACGAGCGAATTACCGAGCAGCCGGAGCTGCTGGAACTGATCAACAACCATAGCACGATCGAGCGGCTCAAGGAGACGCAACGCTGGTACTTCCAGTCCATGACGGCCGGGGAGATCGACGATGCTTTTTTCGACAAGAGGCTGCACATCGGGAGAGTTCACTCCAAGATCGGTTTAACGACGAATTGGTATTTGGGGACTTACATCCTGTATCTGGATTTGGCGACCAAGCATTTGAAACGGGTCGATCCCGAAGGTTGGGTCGGACCGGTACATTCGCTTAGCAAACTGTTCAACCTCGATTCCCAGATCGTGCTCGAAGCATACGAAGAAGACGAGAAGGCGAAAATCGAGAAGCTGGTCGAATCGCGCCAATATATGTTGACGAAGGTGAGCTCCGTCGTACAGGAGCTGTCCTCGATGATGGTGGAATTAAGCGCCAGCAGCAATCTCGTGGCCTCGAACGCTTCTTATACGGCTTCCGTACAGGAGAACTCCAATGAGAAGGTGCGGGAATTGGCGGGCAGCATCGACGAAATCAACCAATTGGGCACGACGATGAGGGAGATTTCCGACCAGACGCACCTCATCGGGTTGAACGCGGCGCTGGAAGCGGCACGGGCAGGAGAAGCCGGACTCGGCTTCGAGGTCGTCGCCAACGAGATCCGCAAGCTGGCCACGAGCTCCAAGCAGTCGCTGATTACGATTCAGGGCAAGCTGAAAGAGATTCGTTCGGCTCTCGACGAAGTCAGGCACGGAAGCGAGGAGACGGTAAAGTTCTCGAAGGAGCAGGCGGCAAGCTCGCAGGAGCTGTCGTCCTTCGTCCACATGATCGATACGGTCACGGCGGATTTGAGCGGTCTGCTCGAAGAGGACGCCGTCCAATAAGAGGGATGATACGAAAAGCGCATGCGCTCCGGCTAGGAGACGCATGCGCTTTAGTATTTTGCGATTACTTCGCCGAATCGTAGATCGAGCCGACCGCGTTCCAGTCCACGACGTTCCAGAAAGCGGCGATGTAGTCGGGGCGCTTGTTTTGATATTTCAGGTAGTAAGCGTGCTCCCATACGTCCAGACCGAGCAGCGGAGTGTCGCCTTCCATGATCGGGCTGTCTTGGTTAGGCAGGCTGTATACTTTCAGCTTGCCGTCTTTGCCGAGCGCCAGCCAAGCCCAGCCGGAGCCGAAGCGAGTCGTGGCCGCAGCCGCGAACGTTTCTTTGAACTTGTCGAATCCGCCGAGCTCCGCGTCGATTGCGGCCGCCAGAGCGCCGGACGGTTGACCGCCGCCGTTAGGGCCGATCGTCTTCCAGAACAGGCTGTGGTTAGCGTGGCCGCCGCCGTTGTTGCGAACGGCCGTACGGATGCTTTCCGGAACGGCGTTGAGATCGGAGATCAGGTCTTCAACGCTCTTGCTTTCCAGCTCGGGAGCGGATTTTAAAGCGTTGTTCAAGTTCGTAACGTAAGTGTTGTGGTGACGGCCGTGATGGATTTCCATCGTCGTTGCGTCGATGTGCGGCTCAAGCGCGTTCGTCGCGTAAGGAAGTGCCGGTAATTCGTGTGCCATGGTCAATAACCTCCTAAATGGGATTGCGATATGTAGCCTAATCGCTCACAATCTTTATTATCCAATATCCTTCCGATTAAATCAACATAAATGTATAAAAAGTCTTGAAGAAGACAGACGGGTGAAGCGCGCGAGAATCGCAACCCCCGTATTATTTCCGATTTCGCCTCCGAATATTCGCCGATTATAGCTGTTTTCGGCCTAATTTCAACAAATACATAGAATAATGGCTTGTTTCCTTTACTATTAAGCGTTTTCATCGCGGTATCTAGAAGTTTTACAAAAAAAATTAGCTTAATTTAATAAAAGAGCTAGAATTTTCGCCAATTTGTCGTAAAATGAAGAGACCGTTAACTGAATGTAAAACTGAATGCTCGGAGGATATGACAGCATGCAGATTCGTTCTTTCCAATTGTCTGACTACAAATTGGTCGCGGAGCTTCTGGAGGAAGTATTGTCGGAAGAGTGCTGCGAAGAAACGATGGGAGCCTTCGCCCGCCAGCTGTCCTGGGACAGCGATCTGGTGCTCGTGGCGGAATCGGCCGGGAACATCGCCGGCGTATTGATCGGAACGATCGACCATCATAAAGGTTACGTGTACCGCATCGCGGTTCGGGACAGATTCAGACGCCAAGGCGTCGGACGGCAGCTGGTTTCCCAGATGAGCAACCGTTTCAGGCAGCGCAAGGTTCTGAAGGTTCTCGTCGCCGAGGACAAGCATAACGAGCTGCTTCGCCCCTTCTACGACTCTCTCGGGATCAGGTCCGTCAACATCGTTCAGTTAACTCAGCCGCTTGCGATCGTGGCAGGTTGATTCAAGCGGACGGATTCATGGAAAGCATATCTTCGGCGCCATTGCTTTTGGCGAAGAGATATGCTTTTCTTATATTACGCAAATGTACGGGCAGGGATTCGCAGGCTGCTCCGGTCAACCAGAACCGCAGGGAGGACGAGCCATGTCGGAAAGCGCCGATTGGCAATATTCGAAGTGCGTAATCAAGAGCTTTAAGCATGACGGTTCCTTGCACAGAGTATGGCTCGAAAATTGGCAGGTCCCCGAGAAGCGGCTTCATTCCGGGCAGGACCCTCGGAAAACCTGGGTGCTGATCAACGAATATACGACGGTTCAGGAGTCGAACGGAAGGGAATGGTCGAGCCGGGTTCCCGCCGTTACCTATTTTCTTCCCGAGAGGTGGTATAACGTCGTCGCGCTTCTGGAGGAAGACGGCGTTCGCTACTATTGCAATATGGCCTCCCCGCCCTATCGGTACGGGGACGTGCTGACTTATATCGATTACGATCTGGACGTCGTCGTTATGCCGGACGGGACGGCGACGGAACTGGACCGGGACGAGTACGATCTGCACAGGGAGTCCTACCGTTACGGCGAGGCGATCGAAGATCGGGTCGAGGCGGAGCTGCAGGATCTCCTGAAGGCGATCGCGGCCAAATCGTTCCCGTTCGACGACGCCGAGGCCCGGTCCTATTACGAGCAATGGAAAAGACGGATGAACGCCGAAGACGAGGGGGAGACTCCATGACTGAAGGAATGGACACGGGAATTTCGGGAAGCAGAAGCCGTTCGGCTTCCAAGGCCAAGGTTCAGAAGGCTCCGAAGACGGAGAAGAAGGGGGGGCCTTGGCTGACGGGATGGCGCAAGGAGCTATGGGACTGGGCGAAGGCGCTGATCGTCGCCGCGGCGATCGTTCTCCTGCTCAAGACGTTCGTCTTCCAACTGTCGACGGTTAGGAAAATATCGATGGAGCCGACTCTACACGAGAACGAATGGCTGTTCGTGAACAAGATTGCTCTTCGGCTCGGAAGCCTTGACCGGGGCGATGTCGTCATCTTCAAGGATCCGAGCGGGGACGGGGAAGGCAAGGAGTTCCTGGTCAAGCGAATCATCGGCGTTCCGGGGGACAAGCTGGAAATTCGCGACGGGGAACTCTATCTTAACGGAGAGCTGAAGGTGGAGCCGTATACGGATTCGAAAATAGAAGACGGCGATTTCGGGCCGACGACGGTCAGCCCCGGCCATTACTTCGTGCTGGGGGATAACCGGCATAGAAGCGCGAGCAAGGACAGCCGCGCGTTCAAGGAAGTGTCCGAAGAACTCGTCCAAGGCCGGGCGGACTTGATCGTGTGGCCGATCAGCCGAATCAAGAAGCTGTGAGCGGTCCGGAGATGAATAAGGATTATCGCTATTGGAAGCAATTGAAAGAGGAGCTGGTCAAGGCCGCGCCGGATCTGGGCATCGATAAGATAGGAATAACGACGGCGGAGCCTTTTCACGAATTGAAGGAACGCCTGATCCGCCATCGCGAGCGAGGACACGAATCGGGTTTCGAGGAACCGGATCTCGATTTGCGGACGGATCCGTCGCTGCACCTGGAGGGCGCGAAGTCGATTATCGCGATCGCCGTCGCTTACCCGTCGAAGCTGAAGAACGCCCCCGTGTCGGAGCCGGGAAGAAGACGAGGAATTCTGTCGCGTTCCGCGTGGGGCGAAGATTACCATCAGGCGCTCAGAAGGCGGATGGCGAAGCTGGCGGATTGGATTCTCGAAAGGGTGCCGGAGGCGAAGCTCGTATCGATGGTCGACACGGGCGCGCTATCGGACCGGGCGGTAGCGGAGAGGGCCGGCATCGGTTGGAGCGGCAAAAACTGTTCGGTTCTGAACCCGGAGCTGGGCTCTTGGATTTATTTGGGGGAGATCATTACCGATCTGCCGCTGCCTCCCGACAGCGCGCTTCCGGACGATTGCGGCGAATGCACGCTTTGCATCGACGCTTGTCCGACGGGGGCCCTCGTCGGGCCGGGACAACTGAACGCGCAACGATGCATCTCCTTCCTTACCCAGACCAAAGGCTTCATAGACGACGACATGAAGCTTAAGATCGGCAACCGCTTATATGGATGCGATACGTGTCAGGTCGTCTGCCCGGTCAACCGCAAAATCGACATTCGCCATCATGCCGAGCTGCTGCCCGACCCGGAGGTCGTCAAACCTCTGCTGCGTCCTCTGCTGACCATGGGTAATCGGGAGTTCAAGGAGAAATTCGGCTCCAGTTCTGCGGCATGGAGAGGGCGCAAGCCGATTCAGCGCAACGCGCTGATCGGCTTGGGCAACTTCCGCGACGCGGAGTCCGTGCCGGACATCCTGAACGTCCTTCGCGACGATCCCCGCCCCGAGCTCAGGGAGTCCGCCGCTTGGGCGCTCGGGCGGATCGGCACTCCGGAGGCGCTAGACGGCCTGCGAAGGGCAAGAGAACGGGAGGAGAGCCCCGAGGTGCTCGCCTCAATCGACAGATCGCTCGAACGGACGAACGATCGATAGATTATTTCCGAGGAAATGAGAGGCCATTCATCGTTCTTGCCTTCATTTCCTCTTCTTTTTTGCCGAAATATTGTTTAAGCGCGAGTTCAAAAAGTCCGGTTTTCAGCACCGAGGCTGGTCGTTCGCCTTACGGCGAACTGCTCGCCCATGCATCCGGGAAGGTTGGACGAAGACCGGTGATGAGGAAGCGATCGCAAAAGTGTAGGACCTACATGAGTACCGGAAGATCCGGCTGAGTTCAAGATTCGATGCCGAATCCGCTTCCCGATCTGCTTCGTGATCAAAATCGGACTTTTTGAACAACCTCTTTAAGCGCATCAAGGAACGAACAACGAGATTGGGGCAGGAGAGACGAAAAATGAAACTAGTCGACATAGAAACGGTTGAGCCGGGACAGATTTTGGGCAAGACGATTTTCTCCTCTAACGGGGCCGTATTGCTCTCCACGGGCGTGCAGCTGACCGTATATATGATCAGCACCCTTAAGCGGCTGGGCGTCACGACGGTCTATATCGACGACCCTATGTTCCGCGATATTTCCCACGAGGAGCTGTTGTCGGAAGAAACGAAGCGGGCGGTCATTTACCAGATGTCGGAGACGTTCGAGCAGCTTCGTTCGGGCAAAAACTTCAGCTCGAAGGCGATCGGCCAGACGGTCGACGACCTGCTGGAGGACGTGATGAAAAACCAGAATATCATGATCCACCTGTCGGATATCCGCACGGCGGACAACGCGATGTTCCTGCACGCCATGAACGTCTGCATGATGGCCTCGCTGATCGGGCTGAACATGGGCCTTAACATGATCCAGCTTAAAGAGCTGTCGATGGGGGCGCTGCTGCACGATATCGGCAAGCTGGGCGCTCCCGAGGTTCAGGAAGGGCGCACGCACCATTCCTGGAGAGGGTTCGACTTGCTTAAAAACAAGCGCGAGTACAGTCTCCTCGTTGCGCACGTCGCTTTCCAGCATCACGAGGCGATCGACGGGAGCGGCGTTCCGAGGGGACTGAACGGAGACGACATCCATACGTACGCGAAAATTACGGCGGTCGCCAACCTGTACGACAATCTGATCTATCCCTCCGGAGATCAAGAGCCGCTTATGCCGCATGAGGCCTGCGAACGATTGAACGCTTATTCGGGAACGCTGCTGGACCACGAAGTGCTCGTCCACTTCATGCGCATCGTCTCGATCTATCCGAACGGCATATCGGTTAGGCTGTCCACCCGCCAGACGGGCGTCGTGGTCGGTCAGCACCGCGGTCTCCCGGGAAGGCCGGTCGTCCGAATTATCGACAAGGACGGAGACGAAGCGGTCGGCTACAGCGAGCTGGATTTGGCGCAGCATCCGACCGTGTTTATCGATTCCGTGCTGTCTTGACGCCGCTCCCCGAACAAAGGTTTGCATGCGCCGATCGGCCATGCTATCATAGTACAGCAGCCCTGCTCAACGCATTGCGGCGTTAACGGGGCTTTATTTTATGATACGCGGAGGTTTTCGGAAAATGTGGTCCTATATTATTCCGATCGTGACGTTAATCGTCGGCTTAATCGTTGGGTTTATCATCGGGGTGTTCTATTTGCGCTCCCAAATGACCAAAATGCAAAGCAATCCCGAGATGCTGCAGAAGATGGCCAAGCAGATGGGATATAACATGAACAGCCAGCAGATTGCGAAAGCCCAGCAAATGATGAAAAACCAAAACTCCGGCGGCAAGACGAATCCAGGCGGAAACGGTAACCGCAACAATCCGAAGTTTCGCAGATAGCAGGGGGAGGCGTTTGACATGGCGGGAGCCAAAAATTACTCTAATGCGCAAGTCGGCCGGAACCGCGAGCAAATCGAATTTCACGTGCGGGAAATATTGAAGCTGATCGGCGAGGACGTCGAGCGGGAAGGTCTGCTGGAGACGCCGGCGCGCGTCACAAGGATGTACGAGGAGGTCTTCGCCGGCTACGCGGTGGATCCGAGGGACGTACTCGGCGTAACTTTCGACGAGCAGCACGAGGAATTGGTCATCGTCAAGGACATCGTCTATTACAGCCAGTGCGAGCACCATATGGCGCCGTTTTACGGAAAGGCGCATATCGGTTATATTCCCAGCGGAAAGATTGCCGGCCTTAGCAAGCTCGCGAGACTCGTCGAAGCGGTCTCGAGAAAGCTTCAGGTGCAGGAGAGAATTACTTCGCAAATCGCGGACATTCTGGAGGAAGTGCTTCAGCCGCACGGCGTCATGGTCGTCGTAGAGGGCGAGCACTTGTGCATGTGCGCCCGCGGCGTGAAGAAGCCGGGCAGCATGACGGTTACGTCGGCGGTACGCGGAGAATTCCGCAATAACCCGGCGCTTCGTTCCGAGTTTTTGGAGCTATTGAAGCGATAATCATTAGAGGTTCTAACGCCTGCGAGCGATCGCAGGCGTTTTTCTATGCGCGATTTACCGAACGATCGGCCCTGGGCAGTCGGAAGCAAGCGACAAGCACGGCAGGAGGGAAGGAACCGGCATAAAGCCGCGTACGGAGAAATAAGGGGGCGGAAAATGGGACGATTAATGTTAGTCCTTAGCGTATATGGCAAATATAGAATTGAGGCCTGACGTACGATTGGGTATGCTGAAGTCGATGTCGGACAATTTCTGTTATACGACATATGGCCCATGTCTAAAGAACTTCTAATTCCCAAATTTTTCTGGCGACAACTAAAATATTAGGCTAATTCGCTCAAATCCACAACCCTTCATTTTCCCTTTCCCGCTTTATTTGGCCATCTCCTATCGATATGCGATAAAATCCGACAAAGTTTCCTCGACAAAATCCGGAGCCGCTTTATTAAGCTGTTCGACGGTATGCAAATAGCGTTGAGTCGTATTGATGTGCGCATGGCCAAGCGTTTCTTGGACCTGCTGGAGGGTTGCTCCTTTAAGCAGCGCCAGCGTCGCATTCGTATGTCTCAGCCAGTGGGGCGTCGGCTTTTTCGCATGAATGCTTTGTTTGCCTGCGTCGTTAATGATGCGCTCGATCTGCCGGGTCGTAATTGGAAATACGACGGATGCCGGATGCCGCTTGGCATTCTCCTTTTGGATTCTGGCGCGGTAGTTTTGGAAGATCGACCACAGGCTTTCGGGAATTTTTACGTCTCTGCTTTTACCGCCTTTTCCGTTTTTAACGTTCAGCCACACCGATTTGCCCAAAGGGTCCGTATGGAAATCCTCCCATTGCACCGCAACCAGCTCCGAAACTCTGAGCCCGAGCGTAACGAGCGACAATCCGATCAAGTAATTGCGCAGGCTCTGACATTGCAATTGGTTTAACAAGCTTCCGACTTCCCCCTTGGTCAAGTAGTGCCTTCGGCTTGTTATCCGTACTTGGGGAAGACGGATGGAGCTAGTGGGGTTATGGGGAAAAAAGCCGATGTTGGCGTCGCTTCCCCACTTATATAATGATTTCAACGGCGCGATGAGGGCCGAGATGCTCGCCGGAGCGAGGGGCTTGCGCCTGAAACTGGCCGCTCCGCGCATCAGGCCCAACTTGTAAGCCTCGATTTCCTTCCAGGTCACCTCGCAAAGAGACAAACGGGGGATAAACTCTCTGAATAGCCGGATAGCCCTTCCATAATTGCGAAGCGTATGGGGAGAGTACCCGCATACGGCAAGAAACATTTCAACGATCCGGTCGTCCCGGCTAATTGAACTTTCATCGTACTCGTCCCGGGCTTCTAAAGAGAGTACGGCGTTCGCTGTCAACGACGTCGTGGTATTCATGTAATTGATCCTCCTCTTGAATGTCGTATAACAGAAATTGTCCGACATCG
>JAEZZE010000438.1 GCA_023418755.1 Bacillota bacterium
TTCTCGCTGATCAACGCGTCTGGAGATTCGGAAACGCTTAACCCGCGCTTGGAAACGAACGGCAAAGACTTCCGGGTGACGCAAGTCGTCAAAAACCTGGGCCCGAATCCGAAAGTTTACGCGAACAGCATCGGCTGGTCCGGCATGTACGTGCCGAAAACCGCTAAAAATACCGAAGCGGCGATTAAATTCATCCAATATATGTACAGCATCGAAGGTCAGCGTCTCGCTTCCTGGGGCATCGAAGGGGATGACTGGACGATGCACGCGGACGGTTATCCGGAATTCCACTTCGATTCCAAGGATCAGGACGTTCAGGTCCAAATGGGCGTCGTCTGGTGGGGCATTCTCGCCGACAAAGGCGAAACGTCCAGCCTGCAGCGCTACGTGCCGAATTCGGCTTCAACCGAAGCGATGCTGGAATTGAAGAAGGTGACCGCAATCGATGCGCTGTTCGGAAAAGTCGTGCCGGAGGCGGACTCGAACGAACAGGTCATTCAGGCCAACATCGACAACATGATCAAAAACGAAGAAATGAAAATTTATTTGGCAAAATCCGAGGACGACGCCAAGGCGGCGCTCAAAGCGATGCTGGACAAAACGAAAAGCATCGGAATCGACCGGTTGGAAGAGTGGGCGACGAAAGAGTATAATGAAGCTAAAGCCTTAATGAATTAATCCAATTGATGGCCTAGGGACGTAGGGTAAGATTCTTCGGAATCTTACCCGAATTGTCATTTCACACCGGGAAGCGATGGGATCGGTTTGATTCGATACTTGAAGAGCATCAGAATTGTTCACAAGATGATATTCGGCTATATTTTGCTCGTGCTGCTGCCCGTCGTCCTATCGGGAACGTATCTATACAATCAATTTAACGCGAAAGTCGTGAACGATTTCTCCCAAGCCAAGCAGCAATTGATTATTCAGGCGTCCAACAGCCTGAAGGTCAGCTTGACCCAAGTGGAATCCATCCATTCCCTGTTCCAGCACAATTCGCAGACGCTCGAATATTTGAAAGGGCTTTATCAGACGCCCGGCGACTACGTGTATTATTTCCTGAAGGATATCCGACCCATCTTCGCGTTCGCCAACAGCTCCAATCCGTCCATCGAATCCGTCCGGCTGTATAAGATCAAGCCGGCCGTCATGCCGGTCGGGAAGGAGATCAGCGATCTGCAGGACGAAGAATCGCGCGCGGCGAAGGAAGTATCCAAGAGCCTAAGGATGAATCAGAGGCTATGGAGCTTCGAATCATCGAGCGATGCCGCCGTTCCCGGATTGGTCTATTATCAGAATCTGTACGACGAAACGTTTTCCAAGCACCTGGGGGTCGTGGAAATCCGTGTCAATGACCGCATAATCGGCGACTTCCTGGATGCCGTTAATATTACCGACAACATGGGCGTCATCGCTTTAAAGGACGATGAAAGCGTATACGAAAATTTGGGAGATCATCTCGACCGGAAGGCTTACCGCTCCATTCTGGAGAAAATCCGGGATCGGGCGAATCCGGAACGGGCGGCCTGGAGCGAGCAGGGCATTCTCGTGAACGCCCTCGCCATTCCGGATTTGAAGATGAAGGTTTACTTCATGACTTCCACGGAAGAATTGTTCTCGGACTTGTCCAAGCAGACGAGAAATCTGGCCTGGATCATGGGCGGCCTGCTCCTTCTGCTCTCTTCCGTCTATTACGCGATCGCGTCCGTGTTGACGAAACGGATTTTGAATCTGACCAAGCATATGCGGCGAGTGAACGAGAACAATTTGACGCCATTCGAGGATAAGGGCAACAAGGACGAGATCGGCTTCCTGATCCTCTCGTACAATTCCTTGATCCAGAGAATCGACGAGCTGCTCAATACGGTCCACAAAGCCGAATTGATGAAGAAGGAAGCCGACTATTTGGTGCTTCAAGCTCAGGTCAAGCCGCATTTTCTGTATAACACGCTGGAGTCCATCCGGATGCTGGCCGAGATCAACGACGATGACGAAGTCGTCGACGCGATCTATTCCCTGGGCAAGCTGCTGCGCTACAGTCTGTCGTCGCAAGAGAACGAGTCGACGCTTAAGAAAGAATTAGCTAACGTGACGCATTATCTGGACGTTCATAAGCCGCGCATGATGGAGCTTCTCCACTATGACATTCAGGTTCGAACGGAGATCGGGGACGTGCGGTGCCCTAGATTTATTTTGCAGCCGCTGTTGGAGAACTGCATCAATCACGGCATCGCGAAAAGGAGGGGCAAGGGCGAAATCCGCGTCGTGGTCGACCGGGAAGAAGACGAACGGATCCGGATTGAAATTTCGGACAACGGAGCGGGCATTCCCGAGGGGAGACTGAAGGTCATCCGCGACGTTCTGGATAACAAGATCGACCGAAGCGCATTGCAGACGGAGGATTCGGGACTCGGTCTCCATAACGTCAGCGAGCGGATCAAAGCCTTCTATGGAGACAGCAGCGGTCTGGAAATCGACAGCACCGTCGGGTTGGGTACGACCTACATCTTGAGATTGGGAGTGAAACGATGCTGAATGTAATGATCGTGGACGACGAACCCATCATTCTTAAAGGTCTGATCAACATTATCGAGAAGGGCAATACTCCGTGCTCGGAAATCGTATGCGCGCATGACGGCATCGAGGCGCTGGAGAAAATGCGGGAGTTTAAGCCGGACCTGGTCATTACCGACATTCAAATGCCAGAAATGAACGGACTCGAGCTGATCAACGAAGCGAAAAGCCGCGATCTGTGCAAGCGGTTTATCTTATTGACGGGATTCGACCATACGGAGTATTTGCGGAAGGCGATTCGCTGCAAGGTGATCGATTATTTGCTGAAGCCGATCAACAAGATCGAGCTATACGATGTGCTGGCGAACGTCTCGATCGAAATGCTGGGCGAGGCGTCGTCCCGCCAAGCTCCTTGGCCGGGCTCCGGAGAGAAGGACCCGACGTTCGCCCGCATCGAGAGCAGCGGTCCGATGTCCAGGAACGTGGAGAAAATCATTCATTACATTCATGAAAACTACGCGCTGGATCTGTCTTTGGATCAGATCGCCGAGCATGTCTATCTCCATCCGAATTATATCAGCTCCTTGTTCCGAAAAGAGACGGGGATAACGTTTATTCATTATTTGCATCTTTACCGGATCCAGAAGGCCAAGCAGCTGATGACCAAGCATCAGGAGATGTCCTTCCACCAGATTTCGGAGAAGGTCGGCTACGAGAACGTCAGGCATTTTTTCAGTATATTCAAAAAACATTGCGGAATCACCCCGGGCGATTACCGAGCCAGCCAGCAGGGATGAACGGTCTCCGAGCTGCGGCGGCCTCGCTGCGGCCTTCGTCGTCCCGCGTCCCGGTCAGAGGCTCCCTTTCATACGAACATAACTCGGGTCTGCGGGATTCAGCGGCCCGATTTTTCTTTTAATCGAGGCTATCGCTTCGCGAGCCGCCTTTTCGCCCATCTGAATCAAGGACGGAGAAGCTTTAAACGACAACGGATTGATTCCGAAATCGGGATGCAGCACGACATCGGCCAGCTGCAGCTCTTCTTGCCTGATCTTCTCGCTCATGATCTCGATCGTATTGAGGATCGAGGCAATGAAATGTTTGGGCGCTTTTTTCGTCGACGAAGCCAGGCTGACGTCGACCGCGATCACGACGTCGGCACCCATGCTTCTCGCAAGAGCGACCGGTACGGCATGAACGACTCCGCCGTCTATGAGCACGCGGTTGTCCAGCGCGACCGGCTTGATGATACCGGGAATCGCCGTGGATGCGCATATCGCGCGGGAGACCCTTCCTTTGTTTAAAATATGGGTTTCGCCGGTCAGCGCGTTGGCGGCGACGGCGGCGAACGGAATCCGCAAATCCTCGAAATCCACCGGACCGATGTATTTTTCCACGAAGCGGATCATCCGATGGTTGCTTACGAAAGCACTCGGGTTCAGCATGATTTGAACGAGCTGTCTCCAGCGCACCGTCGGCAATACTCTCTCGAATGCGGAGATCGGCTGGCCGCCGGCATAGAGAGCGCCGATGAACGCTCCTACGCTGGTTCCCGCAATCAAGTCGACCGGGATCCTCTCCTCCTCCAGCACCTTCAGGATGCCCACATGCGCCGCGCCGCGGACGGAACCGCTGCCCAGCGCCAGACCGATGGTCGGCCTGGTCCCCGGCTTACGAGGGCCGCTGAATCTCAGGTGCGTGTTCCGGATCGGGTTGCCTCTGCTGAGCAGATAAGCTTCTTCCACCAACTTTTTGAGTTCCCCTACGTTGCCCTTAAGGAAAGGAAACATAAGAAGCATTCGCATGGCGCTTTCCGCGATCGCTTCGCGAGGATTCGACGCGCCTGCCTTCGACAAGAACTCGTAAACCAGCTCCGGGATGTCCTCGGCTCTTTCCCGCAGCGGATCGACGCGAATTGGCCGAACCTCGGCGTTCGGGATCGGGAGCCTCGAGGCCGTCATCACCACCCGGCAATCCCCCGACCTCCGAAGCGCGCGATGAACAACGTCTTCCGGCAATGCATCCGCATGCTTCAAGACGATGCTGCCGCCTTTGGCGGCTCGCGTTTTTCGATCCCACTCGTCCCAGTTAAAGTCGTCTCCCTCGACCGTCAGCAGAGGATAGTCCCGGCGAGGAGAACCGTCGTGCAGCCGATAGGCGATATGGAGCTTGCCGACCCCTCTCTCCCCGACGATGCATACGGGGTGCTCTTGATCGTAGAGCCGCTCCAGCTCCCGGCGCAGCCTGCTCATAAACGGACTGCTGCCGATCAACGGGCCGTACCCGATCTGGCGCTGCTGTTCCATCTCGCGAAGGACGACGAAGCTTTTGGCATGTTCCTCCATGACCCGATGATTGGAATTGCGGATTCGGGCGATCATGTTCTCCATCACCTGTTTGCGGAAAGCGGCGCTTCTGTCCATCAGCATCATCAGGCCGTCGCGCGGCATCGACAAGGTAACGACCGGCCCCCGGGCCATGATCGAGGCGCTGACGGCTTCCCCGGTCAAGCAGGACATTTCGCCGAAGAAATGTCCTCTGGACAATTCGGCCAACGTCACCGGAACCCCGTCTTCGATATACACGACGACGACTCCGGACAAGAGAATATGAAAGCGATCGCTCGTTTGCCCGTTTCGCAAAATAACGGCGCCGTCGGGGTACTCGCTTTCGCTCAAATAGGGAAACAAGACTTCCCTATCTTCCTCTTCCAGCTGATCTACGATAGGATATTGCCATAGTTTCTCGAGCACCGGGGCGGTCTCTCCTTTCATAACCGATCTAACGCTCCAAGGCGATCATCGTTTAATCCTAACAGCGCAATGTGTCGGGAAGATGTCGAAAGCCGGGGAAGACACGAGGGGGTGCCTTACGGGGTTTGCGATCAAGCATCGAATCAAGTAAGCTAAGGGGCGTAAACAACTTTTTAAGGAGGCAGCGGTACGTGAGCGCCGAAGAACGACAGCTTCTGCAACCCGGAGAGCGTCTAGACGACCTCCTTACCCATCAATTGAAAATCATCCAAAGCCCCGAGCTGTTCAGCTTCTCGCTGGACGCGGTGCTGCTCGCGCGGTTTGCCGCCGTGCCTCCGAAAGGACGCATTCTCGACTTGTGCACGGGTAACGGCGTGATTCCGATGCTGCTGACGACGCGGACCGAAGCGACCGTCGACGGAATCGAGATTCAGCCTCGGCTGGCCGACATGGCGCGCAGAAGCGTAGGGATTAATAACCTGGACAAACGGATACATATTATTGAAGGCGATTTGCGCGAATGGAAGCCCGCGGGCGAATTATACGATACGGTTACGGTCAACCCGCCGTACTTGCCGGTGGCGAGCGGAGATCGCAAGACGAACGTTCATCAAGCGATGGCTCGCCACGAGATCGGCTGCAAGCTGGAGGACGTTATCGCAGCTTGCGCCAGAAGCGTGAAGGTCGGAGGCAGAGTCGCGATGGTCCATCGCCCGAGTCGGATGGCCGACATCGTCGACCTGATGCGCCGTTACCGGCTCGAGCCGAAGAGGATCCGCTTCGTCCATCCCCGCAGGGATGCGGAAGCGAACATGATATTAATAGAAGGAACGCGCGACGGAAGACCCGAAGTCCGTCTTCTGCCGCCCCTGATCGTGTATGAAGAGGACGGGGAATATACGCGGGAATTGCTGGCCGTTTTTTACGGACAAGCGGCGGCCCTTCCCGACTTTCAGCGTCCTAACGGACGGGCTCCGGCCGTCAAAATAAAACGAGAAGGGGAGGAGGAGCCATCGTGAGCCAGCATACGGATAAGGCAGGGACGGCTTCGGCAACGGCGGCCGGCTGGCCGGCGGCAATCGTTCAGAGAAGCTTCGCCGCCCGAGAGAAGCCCGGAACGCTCTATTTGGTGGCGACGCCGATCGGGAATCTGGAGGATATGACCTTTCGGGCGATACGCACGTTGAAGGAGGTTCAGCTGATCGCGGCCGAGGATACCCGGCAGACGCGCAAGCTGCTGACGCATTTCGGCATTCAAAACCGGCTCGTGAGCTACCACGAGCATAATCGGGAGGCCAGCGGTCCGGAGCTGATCCGTCTGCTGCTGGACGGGCAGCATGTCGCGCTCGTCAGCGACGCCGGAATTCCCGCGATCTCCGACCCGGGAGCGGATCTCGTGCGGGACGCCGCGGACGCGGGCATTCCCGTCGTGCCGATTCCGGGAGCGAACGCGGCGTTATCCGCCCTGATCGTCTCGGGCTTGCCGACGGACCGCTTCTTGTTCGCGGGATTTCCTCCCCGCGTGCGCAAAGGGATTCACAAATGGCTTGACTCGCTGGAAGGCGAGAGCGGGACGCTGATTCTGTACGAATCCCCGCATCGGTTAAAGAAAACCATCGCGGCAATCGGAGAGCGGTGGGGCGGCCGAAGGATGGTCGTCGTTCGCGAGCTGACCAAGAAGCACGAAGAGGTCGTGAGAGGGACGGTCGAAACGTGTTTGGCGCATTTCGAGACGAATTCGCCGCTCGGGGAATGCTGTATATTAATAGAAGGAACGCGTTCGGAGAGCGGAGGCCGGAGAGAAGAGGGGGAGGAGAGAGCCGAGGCATGGTGGGCCTCTTTATCTTTGGGGCTGCATGTCGCGCATTACGAGGCAGCCGGACAAGCCCGCAAGGAGGCGATGAAATCGGCGGCCTCCGATCGGGGAATATCGAAACGGGACGTCTACCGGGCGTTGCTCGAAGAGAACGGCGAGGAGTAGGCCGGCAAGGCAAAAAAATCCCTCCCGAGATCGACATCGGGAGGGGGCAAGGAGTATAAAAAGGTTGGAATTAACAATTATTAGAATGCCAATATTTATTATAAACTATTTTCTCTAATTTGTCACAGGGGAAGGTAAATCCTTCAAACATTCTCTGCAAACAATTTTTCCTTTGAAGTAGGTTACGTTCTCCGCATTGCCGCAGAAGATGCATGCCGGTTCATACTTTTTAAGCATAATGCGTTCGCCGTCCACGTAAATCTCCAGGGCGTCTTTCTCTCCGATGCCTAGCGTTCGGCGTAACTCGATCGGAATAACCACCCGTCCCAACTCATCGACTTTACGTACGATACCGGTAGATTTCATCATTTGGTAATACCCCTCTCGTAAGATTAAAATAAGTACAAACGAACGCGTATATCTATGTTTATACGTTATCGCCAGCATTCGACAAAGTTCTCTGTTTTCCGTACTCTATCGTACCAACCTTTCCCAAAAAAGTCAACCTGAAAGCACGGAGGAATTCCTGAAAAAAATGGAATAAAGTCTGAGAATCCTCTAAGTTATCACGAAATTTCAGGATGGTGCGGAATCCGGCGGGCAGCAAACGAAAGGAAAACGTTATTCGACATTATTCGACTTAATTCGATGTTTTGATAGGAGCTTTGTCGAAAACTGACACATATGAGGTGATGTCTATGTTGACGAAATTACATGAGGAGAAGGTCTTCAAAGACCCTGTGCACCATTCCGTCTACGTGCAGGATCCGACCATCTGGAAGCTCATCAATACGCCGGAGTTCCAGCGGCTCCGAAGAATCCGCCAACTAGGCACCTCCTATCTTACTTTTCATGGGGCTGAGCACAGTCGGTTTTCCCATTCGTTGGGTGTATATGAAATTACAAGAAAAATCATTTCCCAGTTTGAGCGTAATGGATATGGCGACTGGCCGCAAGAGGAAAAATTGCTCAGTCTTTGCGCTTCTTTGTTGCATGATGTCGGACATGGTCCGTTCTCCCACTCGCTCGAGCAAATATTCGGTACGGATCACGAAGAATGGACCTGCAAAGTCGTCTTGGGCCCGACGGAAGTCAACCGCGTCCTGAAGGAGGTCGATTCCCGGCTGCCCGAGAAAGTCGCCGCGGTCATTCGCAAGAAGTACGAGAAGCCGATCGTCGTCAGCCTGGTATCGAGTCAACTGGACGCGGACCGGATGGATTATTTACTGCGCGACGCTTATTTCACGGGAGTCAATTACGGAACGTTCGATCTGGATCGGATCTTGCGCGTCCTGCGTCCGTTCCAAGGGAAAATCGTCGTGAAGGATAGCGGGATGCACGCCGTCGAAGACTACTTGATGTCCAGATACCAGATGTACTGGCAGGTCTACTTCCATCCGGTCACCCGGAGCTCGGAAATTTTGCTTAGGCAAATTTTCCGCAGGGCAAGCGAGCTTCTGGCCGCGGGCTACGCCTTCTCTTTCATGCTGGATCCGATTCGGGCCTTGCTGTCCGGCTCGGTGTCGCTGGAACAATATATTAAGCTTGACGAAGCGATGGTGCAGACGACCTTCGGCCAATGGTCGGAGGAGAGGGACGAGCTGCTCTCGGACCTGTGCCGGCGCTTTCTGGATCGTCGGCTGTACAAATACGCTCCGCTGACCGGGGAGGACGGGGAATGGCTCGAGGATGTCCGCCGTCAGTGGCGAAGCATCGGGCTCGACCCGTCCTACCATATGGAAGTCGATACGCCCGAGGATTCCCCGTACGACGTCTATAAGCCGGGAGCGCATCCGGGGGGCAAAGAGAAGCCGCCGATCCTGCTGTTGGACAAACGCGAGGGGTTGACGGAAATTTCGGTTCAATCCGACATCATTCGCTCCATCGCCGGTCTGCACCGCGGCAAATACTATATCTATTACCCAGAGGAACGGGTTTTGCCCCATGCTCATCTTCTCAGTCCCGAGACTCGCTCTAGACTGTCTATATAATAGAAGGAAGGAAACCTACGCAAGTACCGGAAGGCCCGGCTGAATTCAAGATTCGAAGCCGAATCCGCCTCTGCGAATTTCATCGTGATCAAAAGCGAAATTTTTGAACTATCGGTTCAATAGACGTTCAAAAAGTTCGGTTTTCAGCACCGAGAAGGTTGGATGAAGCTTAGGGACTGAGGAACGGAGCGTAGGAAAAC